>NZ_JAKUWI010000003.1:0-183522 GCF_026782345.1 Streptococcus oralis
TTATCTAAATTTAGTCGTTACTTCTTATACTAGCATTTTACAAGGCAGGATGCAAACATTTACTCTCCCCCCTTCATTTATCGATAAATCTAACATATTTATAAATGAAATTAAAAAGAAGATGGTTAAACCATCTTCTTTTAGTTAAACTATTTATTTTTCAGTCAAGGCTGCAAGTCCTGGAAGAACTTTACCCTCGAGGAGTTCCATTGATGCTCCACCACCAGTAGAGATCCATGAGAACTTGTCTGCACGACCAAGGTTGATAGCTGCGGCAGCTGAGTCACCACCACCGATGATTGATTTCACACCTGGTTGTTTCACGATAGCGTCCATGACACCGATTGTACCAGCTTGGAAGTCTGGGTTTTCAAATACACCCATTGGTCCGTTCCATACAACTGTCTTCGCACCAGTCAATTCTTGATCGAATTTAGCGATAGATTTTGGACCGATATCCAAACCAAGGAATCCAGGATCAACTGCTTCACCTTCAGTGTCTTTCACTTCAGTGTAGTCAGCAAATGCGTTTGCTTCTTTTGAGTCAACTGGCAAGATCAATTTGCCGTTTGCTTTTTCAAGAAGAGCTTTCGCAACATCCAATTTGTCTTCTTCTACAAGTGAGTTACCAATTTCGATACCTTGAGCTTTGTAGAATGTGTAAGTCATCCCACCACCGATAAGAACTTTATCAGCTTTTTCAAGCAAGTTTTCGATAACACCGATCTTGTCTGAAACTTTTGAACCACCAAGGATGGCTACGAATGGGCGTTCTGGAGCTTCAACTGCTTCTTGGATGTAGGCAATTTCGTTTTCAAGAAGGAAACCAGCAACTGCTTTTTCAACGTTTGCTGAGATACCAACGTTAGATGCGTGTGCACGGTGAGCTGTACCGAATGCATCGTTTACGAAGATGCCATCTCCAAGAGATGCCCAGTATTTACCAAGTTCAGGATCATTTTTAGATTCTTTCTTGCCGTCAACATCTTCGAAACGAGTGTTTTCAACCAAGAGAACTTGTCCATCTTCAAGAGCGTTGATTGCTGCTTCCAATTCAGCACCACGTGTAACACCTGGGATAAATTTAACTTCTTGTCCCAATTTAGCAGCCAGGTCAGCAGCTACAGGAGCAAGTGATTTACCTTCTTTGTCTGCTTCTTCTTTTACACGTCCAAGGTGAGAGAAGAGGATTGCACGTCCACCTTGTTCAAGGATGTACTTGATAGTTGGAAGAGCTGCAGTGATACGGTTGTCATTAGTAATCACGCCATCTTTAACAGGTACGTTGAAGTCAACACGAACGAGAACTTTTTTCCCTTTCAAGTCAACGTCTTTAACAGTCAATTTTGCCATTAGATATGACTCCTTCTTTTTTTATACGTGTTAATTATATCACAAAATCAGCAAAAGAGATAGAAAAACCCTAAACTTTTCTTGTTCTTTCTTATAATTGAAACTAGCATTTTTTAAAATAAAATCTACAAAAACCTTGCCAAATAACTAATTAATGAAAGAAAAACTAGTTAAAACAAGGCCTGACCAATCTATAGTCAAACCTTGTTTTTTAGTTTTTATGAGAAAATCCAAGATTCGTAAATCCGATTAGTCTTCTCTCTTCTTTCCAGCAAGCAAGCCGTAGCCACTCATTACTCCGAGGAGTCCCAGCGCTACTAGACTAGCATCTCTTGTCGCTCCTGTATTTGGAAGCTCTTTACTTACTTCTTCAACTTTTGCTGGTGCTGCTGAAAGAGCTTGATCCCTCGTTTGTGAGACTTGCTCTTCTTTCGTTCCTACTTCAACAATTTCTGGAAGAGCTTCCTTGAGAACCTCAGTCGAATGAAGGGTGCGTTTGCCCTGAGCATCAACTTCTACAAAGCGACGAACTTGGCCTTCAACTCCTACTTGTACTAGCTGACGTTGGCCTTTGAGAAGGGCTGCATTTGGTCGTTCTTGACGTTTGAAGGAAACTGTCCCCTCTTCAATTTCCAGTTTCGGAGTTTCTAGCACTAAATCTTTCACACCTTCAGCTGGTTGGTTGCTCGATAGAACTTTTGTACCAACTTCGGTGATTTCTGAGATTGATTCCTTGACTACCTCAGTCGAACGAAGGGTGCGTTTACCCCGACCATCGACTTCTACAAAGCGACGAACTTGACCTTCAACTCCAACTTGCACAACACGGCGTTGTCCTTTGAGAAGTTCGGAGTTTGGTCGCTCCTGACGTTCAAAGGCTGTTGTTTCAGTTTCAACAACTAGTTCAGGGAGAGCTTCAACCGTTGGAGCCACTTCATTTGGTTCCATGCTACCAACATGGTGTCTTTCTTCTGTAGGAGCTAGTTTCTTGTTCAGCTTTTCTTTCATGTCCGCAAAAGCTTGTGGAGTTGGCATCTCTGAAGCTAATAAAGTTTCTGCTTGTTCAATCAACTCAGCTTGAGAATCTTTTTCACGGACGGATTCGAGCAAGCCTTCCAATTCTTCTCTAGCAGTCTGATAACGTTGATTTCCATCCAAGTCTGTCCCTGCTTGTTTCAACTCATTCAAAGCCCGGTTGACTTCTTCTTGGCTAGCATTATGGTTTTCTGCTACAGCTTTCGCTGTATTGAACTTCTCTACTAGTGCTGCTTGTTTGTCCTCGCTTGAGAAGGTGTAGGCAAGGGTTGACTGACGGCCTTGGGCAGCAGTAATTTCTTGTTTGAGGTACTCATCGTTGACAGCTGCTTTTGGAGAAACCAAGACATCAAACTCAGCGGTGTGCCCCTTGTAATGCAAGGTCAAGGTCTGACGACCAGTCTTTTGAGCATCGTAGCCCGTAATTTCAACACCTTGATCTGTGAAGGCATGGCTTTCTTCTGTCTCATCATCATAGAGAACACCGAAGCGACCTTCTGCAAGATCCAGTTGCTCTCCTACTAGATAGTCTGTTTTCGGTTTCTGAGTAATGTACAAACCTGCTACTTCTTTCGGTTTTCCTTCATCTTGACCTGTCACTTGTACCTTTAAGTCACCAGTAACTGGAAGTCCAAGATAGCTAACTGTGAGCTTTTGTTCCCCTTTTTGATGAGCGTCGTAGCCAGATACTGTCACACCTGAGTGAGTAAGGTTAATCAGCTCATCAGCTTGTCCCCCTTCGTACTGAACACGGAGGGTTCCGCCTCTGAGGTCAAGTTTTTCTCCCTCTTTGTAAACTGTCTTCTTAGGCCCTTTTTCAAGGCTAACTGCAGCAATTTTTCTTTCATCCTGCGGAATCGCTACTGCCAATGTGTTACTGATTTCTTTACCAGGTAGTTGGGTACGATAATAGAGTAGATTTGGTTGCTTGTCAAAGGCCAATGGTGCTGTTGCTAGGTCGCCACCATTTTCAGACTTCAAAGTTGCAATCGGTGTTTGTGAATCTGCCTTGTCGTAAACGGCGATAGTTGCACCCGCTGGAACATCAGAGAAGCCTAGTTGAACTTGATGGTTTCCAAGTGAACGGGCCGCTACCTTAGCCATTGGAATATTTTGACTTTCTGTATCTAGTGTTTCGTACATCTTCCAGTTGTATATACGAATGGCCTTCCAAGGTGTCCCATTATCTGAAGTGATAACTTTTAGGCGCCAGTCTTGGGCAGTAATTGGTTTGTCAAGAGTGATATCTGTCACGTGTGCTTTGTTGCCACGGACTTCCTTAGCTAGTTTCCACTCACCGTCTGTATCCTTGTAGTAAAGGTCAAAATCTTTGGTGTTCATCAAACCGTCGTTAACAGACTCACCACCAGCTCCCGCATGATCCATGACCCATCTAACAACGGTACGTGGCTTGGTCAAGCGAATATCCACACTACCGCTCAGCTGAGCTGAAGACCACTTATCTGACAGACTTGTAATCGTACCGTTCAACATGCCTTCGATGCCTTCCCCGCCTTCAGTATTTGGGAAAGTGCTACCGATAACCTTTGCACCTGGAACAATATTTTCAGCCAAAGGTCTTGGGAGAGTTGTATCCTGAACTGTCATCCCCCAGTTAAAGGATGCCGTCGCCGCTTCGGAACGAAGGCCATTTTTACCAACTGCAACGACTTTCAATTCCTGAATCGTACCAGTCGCATTAGCAGAACGGCTAACTTTTGGCAAGTAGATAGTGGACGCAGATGATCCTGTCAACAAACGCCAGTTATCTCCATCTTTTTCATAGACTTCATAAAAATCCGCATCTTGATTACCCGCAAACTGGATCACTGCTTCAGCTTCTTGGGCATTCTTAAGAGATTGCTTCACTACAGAGAGACCTGTCGGGGCTTGTGGCGCTTGGTGATTGTCTGAAATGGTTAATTGACCTAGGTTGAACTGATAATCTTTTACAGCTCCTTCATGCTCGAAGAAGAGTTTGACTGCATAGATGGTTTTACCTGCTAGTGAGCTGAGGTCAAATTCTTCATTCTTCCAGTCATCAGAGAGAGTCAGTTCTTTCCATGCAGCTGCATCCTCAAATTTGTAGTCTGGTGTTGTAGAGAAAGCCATATAAACTTTAGAGCCTTTTCCTCCCTTGTGGGCAACACGAAGTTTGGTTTTCTCTGTTACTTCTAGTTTGGTAGAATACAAATTCACATCCTGGTCCGTCTTACCAGCTACATCGCCTGAGAATTTAAGGGAGTTTCCTCCATTATAGGCATCTGTAAAGTCATATTCTGCACGAAGTTTTTCCCCTGTTGAAGTCTGCCACCAGCGCCATGTTGGCAAGACACCAGAAACAGAACGGTAGTTCCACTCAGAATCCTTAGAAACTTTGCCGTCTACAAACCATTTTCTACCATGACCTGTATTAAAGGAGGTCGTGAAGGTTCGACCTACTGCTGGTGTACGGTCAGCAACTAAATTGGCAATTCCATACCACTCTTTATCTGCTGGTTTTTGAGCCGTTGGATCTCCTTGGTAACCTGTAAAGAAGATGTCTTCGTTCTTGTGGTAGTCTTCGCCTGTTTTTCCTAGACTGGTAATCGTATCTGGTGCAAAAAGTCCAAGTGACAAACGCAACTTGCCTTTTTCATCTAAGAGGGCATCCCATTTGACTTTGGTCTTATAAGAACCACCTTGTTGCAATTCCAAGCCTGCAAAGACATCATATTGACTACGCTCTAGCCATTTGGCCATCTCTACGGAGTGGTCATTCTTTTCCTTGTTCCAGTTGAAATTGGCAAAAAATTGGTCCGCAGGAACTTTGTCTCCTTCTTTTTGCATGAACTGGTAGTTGTAATCACCTAGACCATCTTCGTGGTAACGACCGTATTTGTAGGTCATGGCATCGTACCAAGCATACTTGATTGGGTGGTTGACTTTGGCTGCATATTCTTTTGTATAGAGCATGAATTGGCGCATTTTTTCACCAAGAGGTGCTACCAATTCCCCCGTTGTTTCCTGATTAATGAAATAGCCATCAAAGCCATAGTACTTAGCAAGATCAACGAGTTTGCGTGCAATTGGGAAGGTGCCATCTGCATCTTGTTTCAAGGCAGCTGCAAATTTCTCTTGGTCGGCAATGCTATTTGACCAGTTGAAAAAGAGTGTTCCATAAACGGGAACTCCGTTGCGGTGACCAGCATCAATGACATCTGGAGTAGGGACTAGGCCTTCCCAGAAGACCATTGAATCCAAGTATTGCCAGTAGTCAAAAGCATAGGCCTTGAATTCTTCTCCACCAACAGAAGCGTGGTCTTTAGCTTTCGAGTTGGTATTTGCCAGCGCCTGAACCTTGGCTCTTCTGCTTGCTTTTTCATTGACCAACTGACCTCTATGGCGCTTGGCGAGTTCAACTGAGGAACGGTTAATGGGATCATCCTCACGCGCACCCGGTTCCCATTTCAACAAATCTTCCCATGTATCAAATTTGATTTCTTTTGGTCGGAGACTCTTTTCTTCATTTTTAGGAACGTCTGCTAGAGTTGGTTTGTCGGCTTTCTTCTCAGCCACTTGAGGAGCTTCCTCTGGTTTGACTTCTTCTTTTTCAGTTGGTTGAGCAGGTTTTTCAGCTTTATCTGTCGGAGTTGGCTTTGCTTCTTCTTTTTCATTAACCAGATCCGTTATTGCTGGAGTGTTTTCTGAAATTGGTTGCTCAGCTACTTTATTCTCTGTTTCCGATAATTGTTTTTCGAGAGCTGTTGTGTCTGGTTTAGCTGTTTCACTGGCACTTGTCGCTTGAGCGCTCGTATTAGTAGCTATTTCAGGGACAGCGACCTGTTCGGCAAGAGCTGGGCTTGCAAACAGAGCTGAACCAATCATCAAGGAACAAGCCCCGATTGACAGCTTACGAATACTGTAACGGCAACGTTTTTCAAAAAATAGATTTTTCATCTTATCCTCCTAATAAAATATAAAGTAAGCGCTTTACTTTTTGATAAAAAGTAACTGTTCTCAGTGCACACCACCAGAACAGGATCATCTTCATTTTATCCTATATGAAAGCGATGTCAATCTATTTAACATAAAAACTATAACTAGGATAATAATCAGTAAAATTTGGACACAATCCTATAAATCATCTATCTTAAAGGGAATCTATCTCTCATTTTAAAAGAAAGTTCTTGTTTCTTATGAAAATTTCTACTAAACACTTGTGAGATTTACTTTTATCCTTTAAAATAGAATAGGAGAAATTCCGTTATTATTTTTCGGAGGAAAAAGAAATGTCCATTAATTGGCAGGAAATTTTATTTCACTTTTTAGGAGGTCTAGGACTGTTTTTATACAGTATTAAGACCATGGGAGACGGTTTGCAACAAGCTGCTGGAGATCGCCTTCGTTTTTACATTGACAAGTATACCAGCAATCCCTTTTTAGGTGTTCTAGTCGGAATCGTCGTGACTGCCCTCATTCAGTCAAGTACAGGGGTTACAGTTATCACGGTTGGGCTGGTCAGCGCTAGTCTTCTAACTCTTAGACAGGCTATCGGAATTATCATGGGAGCCAACATCGGAACCACCGTTACTTCCTTTATCATCGGTTTCAAGCTTGGTGAGTATGCTTTACCCTTGATTTTCCTTGGAACCATGTTCCTCTTCTTTACAAAAAACAGAACAGCAAACAATATCGGGCGCATCCTGTTTGGTGTCGGGGGAATCTTCTACGCCCTCAACCTCATCAGTGCCGGTATGAGCCCGCTTAAAGATTTACCACAATTCAAGGAATATATGGTAACCTTGGGGCAAAATCCTGTGTTGGGAGTTTTTGCTGGCGCAGTGATTACTGTCCTCATTCAGGCCTCTTCTGCAACTATCGGGATTCTACAAGGTCTCTATGCAGGTGGTTTCCTTGACCTTAAAGGTTCGCTACCAGTTCTCTTCGGAGATAATATCGGGACAACCTTAACCGTTATCATTGCCGCAGCTGGAGCTAACATCTCCGCGAAACGTGTTGCGGCAACTCACGTTACCTTTAACGTTTTAGGAACCATCCTTTGCTTAATCTTGTTAGGCCCCTTCACTGCTATGATTGAGTATTTCCAAGCTTTACTTCATCTCTCACCTGAGATGACCATCGCCTTCTCTCACGGTGCCTTTAACGTAAGCAATACCATTGTACAATTCCCATTCATCGGAGCCTTGGCCTACTTTGTAACCAAGATTATCCCTGGCGAAGACGAGGTTGTCAAGTACGAGCCTCTTTATCTCGACGAACAACTTATCCAGCAATCTCCTTCTATTGCCCTAGGAAATGCCAAAAAAGAACTCTTGCACTTGGGGAACTATGCAGCCAAAGCTTTTGACCTTTCTTATACCTATATCATCGGTTTGGATGAAAAGGTAGCTGAAAAAGGGCACAAGACAGAGGAAGCCATCAATACCATCGATGAAAAACTCACTCGTTACCTCATCAGACTCTCAAGCGAATCCTTGAGTCAAAAGGAAAGCGAAGTGTTGACCAACATTCTGGATTCATCTCGTGATTTGGAACGGATTGGGGACCACGCAGAAGGCTTGCTCAACCTAACCGACTACCTTCAACGTAAGAATGTTCAGTTCTCTGATGCTGCTTTAGAGGAATTAGCTGAAATTTATCAAGCAACAACTGCATTTATCAAGGATGCCCTTGATAGTGTGGAAAACAATGATATTGAAAAAGCTCAAAGTCTGGTTGAACGCCATAAAGAAATCAACAATATGGAACGCGTTCTCAGAAAGACCCACATCAAACGCCTTAACAAGGGTGAGTGTTCTACACAAGCTGGGGTCAACTTTATCGACATCATTTCCCACTACACTCGTGTGTCTG
This sequence comes from Streptococcus oralis, assembly GCF_026782345.1. GTDB lineage: Bacteria > Bacillota > Bacilli > Lactobacillales > Streptococcaceae > Streptococcus > Streptococcus oralis_CK. The sequence continues at coordinate 8,245 of NZ_JAKUWI010000003.1, forward strand.
ACCATGCTATGAATTTAGCTGAAAAGGTCATTGCTGAACAAATCTAATACTCTTCGAAAATCTCTTCAAACCACGTCAACGTCGCCTTGCCGTACTCAAGTACAGCCTGCGGTTAGTTTCCTAGTTTGCTCTTTGATTTTCATTGAGTATAAGTACCAAGAAGCTATCCTGAATGGGATGGCTTTTTTCTTCTTCTAATCAAGAATTTCTTTTGGAGCATATAAAAAATGCTTTGATCCACAATGGAATCAGAGCATTTTAAAGAGTTCTCCAAACATGATAGCAGAAACTGCAGCGCCCCTATACTTGGCTTCTTCTCTTTTGATAAAGCGCGCCAAGTTGATCAACTCAGGTGCTGGGTGTTTGGGATTGGTGAGCAATTCACGGGTGACCAGTCCTGAGAGTCGGACTGCTAGTAATTGCTCATTTGTAGTTGGTAGTTTTTTAGCAGTCTCTAGGAGAGCAGCAACTAAATCTTCACTCAAACCCTGACGAGCATGGTTATAGAGATCTTTTATAAGGCTTTCTAGGTTTGGTTCTGCCATCCTGACCGCCTCCCTTATGCTTAATAATTTTTAATCAAATCAACCGTTGAACGATCCAATTTTTTCACCAAGGCTTGCAAGAAAGCTTGGGCTTCTAAGAAGTCATCCATCGCGTAGAGAGTTTGGTGAGAATGGATATAACGAGCGCAGACACCGATAGTTGTAGATGGGACACCACCATTTTTCAGATGAGCTGCTCCAGCGTCTGTTCCACCTTTTCCACAATAGTATTGGTACTTGATACCAGCTTCTTCAGCTGTTGTCAAAAGGAAATCCTTCATACCTGGGAGAAGCAAGTGGCCTGGATCGTAGAAGCGAATCAAGGTTCCGTCCCCAATCTTGCCTTGGCCACCGTAAACATCACCAGCAGGTGAACAGTCAACTGCTAGGAAAACTTCTGGATCAAACTTAGTTGTAGAGGTATGAGCGCCACGGAGACCAACTTCTTCTTGGACATTGGCACCAAGATAGAGTTCATTTCCGAGTTTTTTACCTGACAAGGCTTCTGCTAACTCGCTTACCATGAGGACACCATAGCGGTTATCCCAAGCTTTTGAGATGATATTTTTTTCATTGGCTGTCAAGATAGCAGAACTATCTGGGACAATGGTGTCACCAGGACGGATGCCAAAACTTTCTGCCTCAGCCTTGTCCGCAAACCCACCATCAAAAACGATATCGGCAATGGCTGGCATGGTTGGTCCACCCTTTCCACGTGTCAAATGTGGAGGGACAGAACCTGAGATCACTGGAATTTCACGACCGTCACGAGTAAAGAGTTTAAAGCGTTGGCTGCTGACCACCATAGGATTCCAGCCACCGATTTCAACCACACGGAAAGTTCCGTCTGGCTTAATATCGCTGACCATAAAACCAACTTCGTCCATGTGAGAAGCGACCAAAACACGCGGTGCATCCGCAGCTTCTGAATGTTTAATACCAAAAATACCACCCAAGCCATCTGTCACCACTTCATCCACGTGCGGTGTCAACTTTTCACGAAGATAAGTCCGGACAGGTGCTTCATGACCTGAGATCGCAGCAAGCTCTGTTACTTCTTTGATTTTTGAAAATAATGTTGTCATATCAGTTCCTTCTTTCTGTCCTCCATTTTACCACTTTTTATAGGAGAAGGATAGTGGGAAGGTGGATTGGTTTTTACTCAGTTTTCCAATAAAAGAGAGGGGCAGATGTAATTTCAGGAATTTTTCTTCCTTTTTACATTAAATTGTCAGAAAATTTATTGACAGATTAAAAAAATCGTGTTACATTATCTCCAAGGGTATTTTTATACCAAATCTACATGAAAGGACGGGGCATGAAACTCTCTCATATTTTAAAAGGCTTACTTCTACTCCTAGTCTTTCTCTCCATTACCATTGGAACCAGTGATTTTTCTTGGGAAAAATTCTTTGCTTTTGACCAACAGACTTGGCTTCTCTTTCAAGAGTCGCGTCTTCCAAGAACCATCAGTATTCTCCTTGCAGCCTCCAGTATGAGCATGGCAGGACTCCTCATGCAGACCATTGCCCAAAATCAGTTTGCTGCTCCGAGTACAGTCGGAACGACAGAAGCAGCCAAACTGGGAATGGTGTTGAGCCTCTTCGTCTTTCCGTCTGCGAGTCTGACCCAAAAGATGCTCTTTGCTTTTGGCTCATCTATTTTATTTACCCTCTTCTTCCTGGCCTTTATGACTATTTTTTCTATAAAGGAAAGGTGGATGTTGCCCTTGATCGGGATTATCTATAGTGGGATTATCGGTTCTATCACAGAAGTTATCGCCTATCGTTTCAATCTGGTTCAGAGTATGACGGCCTGGACCCAGGGCTCCTTCTCCATGATTCAGACCCATCAGTATGAGTGGCTTTTCTTAGGCCTCATCATCCTGATAGCCGTTTGGAAATTATCCCAAACCTTTACCATCATGAATCTGGGCAAGGAAACCAGTGAGAGTTTGGGGATTTCTTACTCCCTACTTGAAAAGCTGGCCCTCTTTCTAGTGGCGCTAACGACAAGTGTTACCATGATTACCGTGGGTGCCTTGCCATTTCTCGGGGTCATCGTTCCCAATCTTGTCCGCAAGCGCTATGGAGATAATCTGAGCCAAACCAAACTCATGGTTGCTCTGGTCGGTGCCAATCTAGTTCTGGCCTGTGACATCCTCTCTCGAGTCTTGATTCGGCCCTATGAGCTGTCTGTCAGTCTCATTCTAGGAATCATCGGTAGTCTCGTCTTTATCCTACTTCTATGGAGAGGGGGACAAAAAGATGCAGTTTAAAAGCAAACATACCAAGCTCTCCTGCCTTCTCATTATTCTGGCCATCGGAGCTTGTCTCCTCTACTTTTGGCCCATCACTAACCTGTCTGCCTTTGCCTGGAAGCTGCGTTCCCAAAAAATCATCGTTTATCTCTTGGTAGCCATCGCGACAGGGATTTCGACCATTAGTTTTCAAACCCTGACGGAAAATCGCTTTCTGACGCCAAGTATTTTGGGAATCGAAGCCTTCTATGTCTTGCTACAAACCCTGCTACTGATATTTGAAAGCAAATTTCTACAGCTTGGGAAGTCTCCTGTCTTAGAATTTCTAGTCTTGCTTCTGCTTCAATCCCTCTTTTTTCTCGCCTTACAAGGCTACTTGAAGACGCTGATGAAGCAAAATTTGGTTTTCATTCTGCTAATCTGCCTAGCCCTGGGAAGTCTCTTTCGAAATATCAGTACCTTCCTACAAGTTCTGATGGATCCAAATGAATACGATAAACTGCAGAACAGTCTCTTTGCCTCCTTTCAGCATCTCAACACTTCCATCCTAGCCATCGGTTCTCTGATCATCCTCGCTTTGACAATCTTTTTCTTTCGAAAAGCAGTCGTTCTGGATGTCTTGCACCTGCAAAGAGAAACGGCTCAGATACTGGGACTAGATGTTGAAAAAGAACAGAGAGAACTCCTCTGGGGCATCGTGCTCTTGACCTCAACAGCCACTGCCTTGGTAGGGCCTATGGCCTTCTTCGGCTTTATGCTGGCCAATCTTACCTACCTGATTGTCAAAGATTATAGGCACAAGTTGCTCTTTATCGTAGCCATTCTGATTGGATTTATTAGTTTGACCTTGGGGCAAGCCCTCATCGAACGAGTCTTTGCACTGGAAATTCGTATCAGCATGATCATCGAGAGTGTGGGTGGTCTCTTATTCTTTATCTTACTTTACAGGAGGGCGCGTCGGTGAAACTGGAAAACATTGACAAATCCATTCAAAAACAGGATATTTTGCAAGACATTTCCCTTGAAGTCAGTCCTCATAAACTGACAGCCTTTATTGGTCCAAACGGCGCCGGGAAATCGACTCTTCTTTCCATCATGAGCAGACTGACCAAGAAAGATCAGGGAATCCTCAGTATCAAAGGGCGTGAAATTGAGAGTTGGAATTCGCAAGAACTAGCCAAAGAGCTCACCATCCTAAAGCAGAAGATCAATTACCAAGCTAAATTGACTGTAGAAGAATTGGTCAGCTTTGGACGTTTTCCCTACAGTCGAGGTAGACTGAGGGCGAAAGACTGGGAAAAAATCCGAGAAACTCTAGACTATCTAGAACTGACCAACCTAAAAGACCGATACATCGATAGTCTGTCTGGCGGACAGCTCCAACGTGTCTTTATCGCCATGGTACTAGCCCAGGATACAGACTTTATCTTGCTGGACGAACCACTTAACAATCTCGATATCAAGCAAAGCGTCAGCATGATGCAGATTCTTCGACGACTGGTGGAGGAACTTGGCAAAACCATTATCATCGTCCTCCACGATATCAATATGGCTAGCCAGTATGCGGATGAAATTGTTGCCTTTAAAGACGGTCAAGTCTTTTGCAAGGGAACGACTGCTCAAATCATGCAAGCCGACCTGCTCAGTCAACTCTATGAGATTCCCATCACGCTGGCTGATATCAATGGCAAAAAGATCTGTATCTATAGCTAGCTATTCTGAACTCATGTTAGAGAACCCTCTGTCTCTTAGCTAACAAGCCTATCTAAGAGACCCCTACATCATTATCATATTTTAAAAAGGAGAAATCATGAAAACATCCCTTAAACTTTATCTCACTGCCCTAGCTGCCAGCTTCTTGCTCCTACTTGGTGCATGTAGTACAAATACAAACTCAAGCTCTAGCCAGACAGAGACAAGTAGCTCTGCTCCAACAGAGATAACCATTAAAAGTTCACTAGATGAGGTCAAACTTTCAAAGGTTCCTGAAAAGATTGTGACCTTTGACCTCGGTGCTGCCGATACTATTCGCGCTTTAGGTTTTGAAAAGAATATCGTCGGAATGCCAACAAAAACTGTGCCGACTTACCTAAAAGATCTTGCGGGAAATGTCAACAATGTGGGTTCCATGGTTGAGCCAGACCTAGAAGCCATTGCTGCTCTTGAACCAGACCTAATTATCGCTTCACCACGTACCCAAAAATTCGTAGACAAGTTCAAAGAAATCGCGCCAACCGTGCTCTTCCAAGCAAGCAAGGACGACTACTGGACTTCTACCAAGGCCAATATCGAATCCCTAGCAAGCGCCTTTGGCGAAACAGGTACACAGAAAGCCAAAGAAGAATTGGCTAACCTGGACAAGAGCATCCAAGAAGTCGCTACTAAAAACGAAAGTTCTGACAAAAAAGCCCTTGCTATCCTCCTCAATGAAGGAAAAATGGCTGCCTTTGGTGCTCAATCTCGTTTCTCTTTCTTGTACCAAACCTTGAAATTCAAACCAACTGATACTCAATTTGAAGACTCTCGCCACGGACAAGAAGTCAGCTTTGAAAGTGTCAAAGAAATCAATCCTGACATCCTCTTTGTCATCAACCGTACCCTTGCCATCGGTGGGGACAACTCTAGCAACGATGGCGTCCTAGAAAATGCCCTCATCGCTGAAACTCCTGCTGCTAAAAATGGTAAAATTATCCAACTCACACCAGACCTCTGGTATCTAAGCGGTGGCGGACTTGAATCAACCAAACTCATGATCGAAGACGCTCAAAAAGCTTTGAAATAAACAAGAAAACCCAACATCAGGTGATGTTGGGTTTATTTTTCTTCTTGATTTCGTCTGAGAGAAAAGTGGTCTGGGACAGGATCTTTTCCTATTAGCGACCAAGGATGGCATCGGAAAATTCGAGCCAAGCCCATCAGAACACCCTTGAAGCCATGTTTTTCAATAGCCTGGATCATGTAGTTGGAACAAGTAGGCTCAAAACGACAAGAGGGTGGAAAAGCTGGTGAGATAAAACGTTGGTAAAAGCGTACTGGTGCTATTAAGATTCGTTTCATTATTTCTTGGTTACAGCCATAGTGTGTAGTTGGCTGATTTCTTTTTTATTAAGGCGACGGGATTCTCCTGGACGAAGACCTGTCAAGTCTAAGTGTCCAAAACGTGTCCGAGACAACTTATCCACTTGAAGACCGACGGCTTCAAACATCTTTTTAACCTGATGATTACGCCCTTCATGGATAGTCAACTGTACCACTGAGCGGTTTTTAACTGGGTCCACTTTGAGAATTTCATAAACAGCTGGCTTGGTTTTCTTGCCATCAATCTCAAGACCACGGGTCAAGGGGCGAAGATTATCCTTATTGGCCACACCTTTAACACGCGCGACATAGACCTTGTCAATCTCATTACGGGGGTGAATCATTTCATCCGTAAAGTCCCCATCATTGGTCAAAATTAAAACACCTGATGTATCCCAGTCCAAACGTCCCACAGGGTAAATGCGTTCTTTAACATTTGGCAAGAGATCGACAACAGTCTTGCGGCCCTTGTCGTCTGTCACACTGGAAATCACTCCACGTGGTTTATTAAGCAGATAGTAAACCTTTTCTTCGTTGTAGATGGGTTGACCTTCCACTTCGACCTTGTCACCAGATTTGATGGTCGTCGCTAGTTCACGCACCACTTGGCCGTTGACGGTCACCAAGCCTTGCTTGATCAACTCTTCTGCTTTTCTCCTACTGGCCATACCTGCGTGGGCAATATATTTATTGATTCTCATCTTCTTCTATCCTTTCACCAAATAATTGGCTTTCTTGGGCTTGAATCTCAAGCTCATCAATCACTGGCAGTTCTTCCAAATGGTTAATTCCCATGTAATCTAGGAAATAATCCGTTGTTACATAGAGGTTGGGGCGGCCCAAAACTTCTTTTTTTCCATCTTCTCGTATCAAGTCAAAGGCCTGCAACTTTGCCAAGGCTCCACTCGAATTGACCCCACGAATAGCATCAATTTCTATCCGCGTAATCGGCTGCTTGTAGGCAATGATAGACAAGGTCTCAAGAACAGCCCGAGACAAACTTTGGTTGATGGGTGCCTTGGAGTATTCCTTCAAAATCGCTGCAAATTGAGGCTTGGTGACCAATCTGTAAGCCGTCCCTGTCTCGATCAGGGACAAGCTCGACTCTTGGTCTTTTTCATACTTCTGGGCTAATTTTTCTAAACTCTGTTGGATGCCTGTCGGTGGAAGTGAGAGGAGTTCAGCCAACTGACGAACCCGAATCCCATCTTCACCTGCCACAAACAAGAGCGCTTCTATTTCTGCTAAAGTACTCATCTTTCCTCTCTATCAAGTTTAGCTTTGTGCCTCTTGATTTTCTTCCTTCTTTTCCATAAGATAGATATCTCCGAAACTCTCCTCTTGCACGAGGATCAGTTCCTGAGTTTTGATTAACTCTAGGGTTGCCAAAAAGAGGGTAATAACCTCTTGGACATTCTGGGCTTCCTTGAACAAATCCTGCAAGCGCAACTGGTCTCGTCCAGTCAAGGACTCTTTTACGATGACCATCATGTCCTCAATCTTATACTCATCTCGCAAGATAGTTGTATGATTCTGAGCAAATTCCTCTTTTTTCTTGGCTAGGATATTTGAAAAAGCCAAAAAGAGGTCAATGGTCGTCCTGTCATGCACAAGCTCCGCATCCTCGTAAATCAACTCTGTTGGCGCTTTGGAATAGTACTGGGCCCGATCTTGGTGCTTAGCCTCCAAGTGCTCACCCAAGAGCTTGAACTTGCGGTATTCTTCGATTTGAGAGAGAAGATCCTGCTCCAGGTCATCCTCCAAGTCTGTCACTTCAGCTACCTTTGGCAAGAGCTTGCGACTCTTGATCAGCATCAGCTGACTGGCCATAACCATATACTCACCCGTCACTTCCAGACGCATGGCCTGCAAGGTTGAGACATAGGCCAGATACTGCTCGATGACTTCTGTGATAGGCACATCGTAGATATCCATCTGGTACTTAGAAACCAAGTGCAAGAGCAGGTCCAGGGGCCCTTCAAAATCTTTTAATTTAATATCCATTATCTATATTTTTCTAAGGTCAGAACTGTTTTTAATCCTAGTTTTTTTGCAATTTCGTACAAATCGACCTTGTTTTCTATCTGTCTTAGAATGAACTGTTCCCGTAGGGCTTGGGCTGATAGTTCTGGGAAACCTTTCTCCTTGACAAAGGACTCCAGCTGACGAAAGGCCCATTGACGAGAATAGGCTTTCCCTCCCCTTTCAAAGAGATAGGTCTGCCCCATCAAGGGTTCTAGCTCTGGAATCAAGGTCGTGGGTATGGTGACAATCCTCTGTTGGGAAGCTTTGTTAATTCGCAATACCTGAAATTCCAGATTGATATCTGCAACCTTAAGAGCTAAAATCTCACTCGGCAAGAACCCCATTCCCAAGATAAGAAGCGCCAGCAAGCGTCCTTCTGGATAATTACTTTCCTGCCAAAAAGAGTCTAAATTTAGAATCTCTGGCTTTTCAGTCTTCTTTTCAGCTTGTTTGGCTAATTCCAGACGGTAAAAACTGTCCACTTCACCTTTTTGATAAAGAAAGTAGAGAAATTGGTTACAGGCCGAAAGTTTTCGCTTCTGGGCGCTGATTTTTAGATTGGCTAGCTGGCCTTGGTAAATCTTGAGACTAGTCTCAGAGATCCGCTCAGCTACAATATCTAAAAATTGCTCCAAATCATATCTATAGGACTGCTTGGAATTGGCAGACAAACCCTGCTTTCCCTCTAAAAAGTCTGAAATCCTATCTCTCATTTGCATCGAATCTCATATTCCTTACTAAAGTCATGCAAAAGGGCATTGACAGCCTTGAGGATGGACTTGCGCGTGATGATTCCTTGAAAAATCCCTTCATCATCTACCACTGGCAAGAAGGGTTCATCCACCAGTTTATGGAGGACCTCTGTGATGTTATAGTCTGGAGCGACGACTGCCACATCTGTCTTGGTCATATTGACGATGTCTGTCGTTGCCATCTGCTCATCCGTCAAACCTTGCTCCATTTGATAAGCCAAAATGTCTCTCAGGCCAATGGTTCCGACAAAGCGTTTGTCAAAGGTCACAACAGGGATACGGGTATAGGTGATTTGACTCAGCACCAAAATTGCATGGTCGGCATTGTGGGTATCAATCAAAGCTGCTAGATTCTCAGCAGGGGTAAGAAAAGTCTCTTCCTGCTCCAATAAAAATGCTTCAAATTCCTTGGCAATCATCGAGCAAACTCCTTGGACAGACCTGGATAAACCTCATGATCACGTGTCAAAAAGTCTACTTTAAAATAGCTGTCATCAATCTCCACACGGGCATAGAGGCATTCTCTAATAGTTCCTCGTGGTTGGCTGATGGAGCCTGGATTTAGAAAAAGAGTCTTTCCTTCCATCCAAGCATTTGGTACATGCAAGTGACCATAGAGACAGATATCGGCATCTTCTTCCTGAGCCCAGTAGTCCAACTTTTGAAAGTTGAAATTGATATCAAACAAGTGTCCATGAGTCTGGATGATCTTGGTAGGACCAAGTTGAGTCACCAAACGTTCTGGGTAGCCAGCATAAAAGTCCATATTTCCTTTGACGACATGGATGCCTTCCCAGAGCGGAGAATCGGGACGGAGTTCAGAGTCACCATCGTGAAAAATGGCATCGACTTTCCCCAGATAGCGATCACGAATTTCTTCCACAATCAAGCTATCGCCATGGGAATCACTCATTACAATGATGGTTTGCTTTGCCATGATGGAAATACCTCCAAAAGTTTCTTAACGGCTAAGGCACGGTGGGATTGGCTATTTTTTTCTTCAAGGGTTAATTCGGCTGAGGATTTGCCTGTCTCTCCCACAAGGAAAAGGGGATCATAGCCAAATCCATTTTCACCCTTAGGTTCAAAGTTGATATAACCTGGCCAGTCAGCTTCGACGACCAAACTTTCCTTGTTTGGACTAGCTACAACTAGGGTCGTATGGAACTGAGCCGAACGGTCCTTGAGATCAAACACCATGGCTAATTCATGCAAGAGTTTGGCATTGTTTTCTCGGTCAGTAGCTCCCACTCCAGCAAAACGGGCTGACCAGACACCCGGCAAGCCACCAAGGACATCGACTTTGAGACCTGAATCATCTGCTAGAACCATCTTGCCTGTTAATTGAGAAATGGTTTCTGCCTTGAGGCGGGCATTTTCTTCAAAGGTCATGCCTGTTTCTGCCACTTCAGGCAGGTCAGGATAGTCATTAAGATTTTCCACATCGTAACCTAACTTGTCAAAGATAGCTCGGAATTCCTTGGTCTTGCCCTCGTTACGAGTCGCAATCAACAAGTTTTCTCTGACCTTGCTAGTCTCAAAGAAGGCTTGAACATTGACCCCTTCTTTAGGCAATTCTACATGCAGGAGTTGCCCATTTTCAACCAAGAGCAGGGCTCCCTGACGTTGGATGACTTCTAAATTGCAGCCTGCTTCTGCATTTAAAATCTCAACGATAAAAGATAGCAGACGGAAGTTGGAAGACCAGCGCATCACCGTTATCGTAATTGGAAAGCCATTTTCCTCATCACGAAAAATCCGCGCTAAATCCATAAAATCAAGCTCAAGCGGATCTTTGATGAGGCTGTAGATGCCTCCATAGACATCCCAGACACCGACATACCAGTCCTGGTCGTCCTTGTATTCATAAATTTTGTTTGTCATAAAGTTACATGCTCCACATGAATCTCTTTTTCCAGCCATTCTGCTCCTATTTGGGCAAAACTTTGGCTATTGGCTGTTGTGTAAAAACGATGTTGAAGAGGTCCCGCATCTCGGCTACGATTGATTTCAAAATAGTTAAGCAAAACCGAAATATCCCGTACACACTCTGCCCCACTATCGATGAGCTGAACCTTTGGTCCCATGACATTTTGGATGATAGGGCGAAGGAGTGGGTAATGGGTACAACCCAGAATCAAACTATCCACCTTGCCTACCAAGGGACGCAGGGTTTCATAAACCACTTTCTTGGTGACACTGGTTGACAGGGCACCTGACTCCACCAAGGGAGCAAACTTAGGACAGGCCAAACTCTCCACCTGTAAGTCCGGATCCAGATCATGGATTTTCTGACGGTAGATGTCTGATTGGACCGTCATGGGTGTTCCAATTACTCCGATTTTCCCACCTTGACTGGACTTGATAGCTGCCGAAGCTCCTGGCAAAATCACACCTAGGACAGGAATATCTAATTTCGCCTTGATTTCTTCCCAGACGACCGCAGTCGCAGTATTACAAGCAATGACAATCATTTTGACATCCTTGGTCAAGAGAAAGTTGACCAATTGCCAAGTATATTCACGAATTTGCTCAGCAGGACGGGGACCATAGGGCGCCCTTGCTGAATCTCCAATATAGACGATTTCTTCATGGGGAAGCTGGCGCATGAGCTCACGAACAACGGTCAAGCCCCCGACACCCGAATCCAAAAAACCAATTGGTCGATTATCCATACAGTCTTCTTTCTAGTCTTTTTTCTGATTGATAGTTCATCATGATTACTCTTCCTAAATGAAGGGATAGACAGCTTCATAGAATGGCAACCGCCTCTCTTAATCATAATCAAATATCAATAGAATGCAAGGAAAAAGTCTTATCCTTGAGAACTATTGAACATAGTGAGAAGTCTGGAACTTTCATCCCAGACTTTTCCTATTTATTTCTTTTTATTGTTAGCAAGAGCTGCTTTTTGTTGGCGGATAATTTGGTGGTAAACTTGTTGTACCTTGGCTTCGCTTGGTTTTTGACCATTTGCGCTCAAAAGAGCACGAACTGCCTCAGCATTCAAACGTGGGTTATCCGCAAATTCTTTTTCAATTTGCTTACGAACCAAGTACATACCCCCAAGAGCTCCTCCTAGAAAAGCTAGCACAATCAAGACAATTGCTAAAAGTAAATCCATTCTATTTCTCCTGTTTCTTTTTGAGTCTTCTATATTATACCATAAAGTGACCTTCCTGACTAGTTTGTTTTACGCTTTCAGGGAGGGAGATAAGCCAATTTTAAGCTAGTATTACAATCAGAATGAACTATGAAATTACGAATAATTCCACCCTTTCCTCTCTTTCTTCTACTATTTTAAGAAAAAACAACAACAAATATGACTCTTGCTAAAAAGCTATTGACAAATGCTAAGCGGCCAGTAGAATGGGAGGTAAATAGAAACAAAAATATAGGGATTTGTTTTACAAAATGTAAGCGATTCCAAATACTAAAGGAGATTTCTATGGATAAAAGATTTTGGGAGAAATCCTGTCGCTATAGCATCCGCAAGCTGACGGTTGGGACTGCTTCTGTTTTACTGGGGGCTGTTTTTCTAGTCAACCACACTGTAGCCGCAGACAGTGTGGAGGTCAAGCAAACTGAACCAACCTCTGTCGAAGCTATCACTAAGCCTGATAGTGAACCCAAAGCAGCTGAAGCTACTGAAACTACAAAACCGTCTCTAGCCGAGAGTCCAGTAGTTTCCGAAAGCAAGCCAGCTGAGGAGACTCAGAAGACAAATAGTCAAGCTAGTGAAGAAGCCATTGTAGAAGCTAAAGAAAATAAGGAACCTGAAAAAACAGATCAGCCGGTGACAAAGCAAGAAAACTATCAACTCAACTACGATCAACCAACAGCTCCCTCCTATGATGGTTGGGAAAAACAAGCCCTTCCTGTCGGAAACGGAGAAATGGGAGCCAAGGTTTTCGGTCTAATTGGGGAAGAGAGAATCCAGTACAACGAAAAGACCCTCTGGTCAGGAGGACCACAACCCTATAGCACCGACTATAACGGAGGAAACTACAAGGATCGTTACAAGGTCTTGGCAGAGATACGTAAAGCCCTCGAAGCTGGTGATCGCCAAAAAGCAAAACAGCTAGCTGAACAAAATCTAGTTGGACCAAACAACGCCCAGTATGGACGTTACCTAGCCTTTGGAGATATCTTTATGGTCTTTAATAACCAGAAAAAGGGTCTAGATACAGTAACAGATTATCACCGTGGTTTGGATATCACAGAAGCCACTACGACCACTTCTTACACCCAAGATGGAACGACCTTCAAACGCGAAACCTTCTCCAGCTATCCTGATGATGTCACTGTGACCCACTTGACCAAAAAAGGAAATAAGACGCTTGACTTTACCCTTTGGAACAGTTTGACAGAAGACTTGCTTGCTAATGGTGACTACTCTTGGGAATATTCCAACTATAAGAACGGACATGTCACTACAGATGAACATGGAATCCTTCTAAAAGGAACTGTCAAAGATAACGGTCTCAAATTTGCATCCTATCTAGGAATTAAAACGGACGGAAAGGTGACTGTTCAGGACGAAACGCTGACCGTTACAGGCGCAAGTTATGCGACCCTTTATCTCAGTGCCAAGACTAACTTTGCCCAGAATCCAAAAACCAACTATCGAAAAGACATTGACCTCGAAAAAACAGTTAAAAGGATTGTCGAAGCAGCTAAGGCCAAAGACTACGAGACACTTAAAAAGGCCCATATCAAGGACTATCAAAGTCTCTTTAACCGCGTTAAACTAAACCTAGGTGGAAGCAAGACTGCTCAAACGACGAAAGAGGCCCTTCAAAGCTATAACCCAGAAAAAGGGCAAAAATTGGAAGAACTCTTCTTCCAATACGGACGTTATTTACTCATCAGTTCGTCTCGTGATCGGACAGATGCCCTTCCTGCCAACCTACAAGGAGTCTGGAATGCTGTAGACAATCCACCTTGGAACGCTGACTACCACCTCAATGTCAATTTGCAAATGAACTATTGGCCTGCCTACATGAGTAACCTTGCTGAAACAGCCAAGCCAATGATCAATTACATTGACGACATGCGCTACTATGGTCGTATCGCTGCTAAAGAATACGCTGGTATCGAATCCAAAGATGGTCAAGAAAATGGTTGGCTGGTCCACACCCAGGCAACACCATTTGGCTGGACTACTCCAGGCTGGAATTACTATTGGGGTTGGTCTCCAGCAGCCAACGCTTGGATGATGCAGAACGTCTATGACTACTATAAGTTCACCAAGGATGAGACCTATCTCAAAGAAAAGATCTATCCCATGTTGAAGGAAACCGCTAAGTTCTGGAACTCCTTCTTGCACTACGACAAGGCCAGTGACCGTTGGGTGTCTTCTCCATCCTACTCACCAGAACACGGTACCATTACCATCGGAAATACCTTTGACCAGTCGCTAGTTTGGCAGCTATTCCACGACTACATGGAAGTTGCCAACCATCTGAAAGTCGACCAAGACTTAGTCACAGAGGTTAAGGCTAAATTTGACAAACTAAAACCCCTTCATATCAATAAAGAAGGACGTATCAAGGAATGGTATGAGGAGGACAGTCCACAATTCACTAATGAAGGGATTGAAAACAACCACCGCCACGTTTCCCATCTAGTTGGGCTCTTCCCTGGTACGCTCTTTAGCAAGGACCAGGCTGAATACCTAGAGGCTGCGCGTGCTACTTTAAACCACCGTGGAGATGGTGGTACTGGTTGGTCTAAGGCTAATAAAATCAACCTTTGGGCCCGTCTCTTAGACGGTAACCGTGCCCATCGTCTACTCGCTGAACAGCTCAAGTACTCAACCCTAGAAAACCTTTGGGATACCCACGCACCATTCCAAATCGACGGAAACTTTGGGGCAACTAGTGGGATGGCAGAAATGCTCCTCCAATCTCATACTGGCTATATTGCGCCATTGCCAGCCCTTCCAGATGCTTGGAAAGACGGTCAAGTTTCTGGCTTGATTGCTCGTGGTAACTTTGAAGTCAGCATGAAGTGGAAAGATAAGAACTTGCAAAGCTTGTCCTTCCTTTCAAATGTCGGTGGAGACCTAGTTGTAGACTATCCAAATATCGAAGCTAGCCAAATCAAGGTCAATGGCAAACCAGTCACGGCAACGATTCTCAAAAACAATCGCATCCAACTAGCTACTCAAAAAGGAGACGTCATTACCTTTGAACATTTCCCTGGTCGTGTAACCAGTTTGACAGCAGTTCGACAAAATGGAGTCACTGCCGAACTCACCTTCAACCAAGTAGAAGGCGCTACCCACTATGTCATCCAAAGACAAGTGAAAGACGAATCTGACCAAACCTCTGCGACCAGAGAATTTGTAACCAATCAAACCCACTTTATTGACCGATCACTGGATCCTCAACATGCCTACACCTACACCGTCAAGGCTATGCTGGGCGAACTTGCCACACAAGTTTCTGAACAAGCCACTGTCGAAACCTATAGCGAGTTGATGGACGACCGAGATAGCCGTATCCAGTACGGAGCTGCCTTTGGAAACTGGGCAGACTCAGAATTATTTGGAGGAACAGAGAAATTTGCTGATCTTTCAAAAGGAGACTACTCAGACGAAGATCTCACTGCTACCATTCCTTTCACTGGCGTTGGTATCGAAATCTATGGACTGAAATCGTCTGAACTAGGTCTTGCCACTGCTAAAATTGATGGCAAAGAGGTCGGCGAACTTGATTTCCATACTGCTGGGGCAACTGAAAAAGGCAGTCTCATCGGTCGCTTCGCAGGATTATCTGACGGACCTCACACATTGACTCTTAGCGTTAAACGTGAGCACAAGGGACGTGGAAGTGAACGCTCGAAAATTTCCTTAGACTACTTCAAGGTCCTATCTGGAAAAGGAAGTACGATAGAAAAAATGGATGATCGTGATTCGCGCATCCAGTATGGTTCCCAGTTTAAGGACTGGTCTGACCCTGAACTCTACGGAGGTACGGAAAAATACGCTGACATCAACAACAGCGACTCTAGTGCAGCTTCAGAAGCTCAGGCAACTATTTCCTTTACAGGGACAGGTATTCGTATCTTTGGCTTGAAGAGCCTCGCTCTTGGACGAGCACGTGTTACACTAGATGGCAAAGAAATGTCAAGTCTAGACTTCTACACTTCAGGTGCAACTGAAAAGAGGGCCTTTATTGGTGAATTTACAAACCTTACTGACGGTCCGCACACCCTGACATTACAAGTTGACCCAGATTCGCCAGAGGGTCGCAAGAAAATTTCTCTGGACTCCTTTGATATCATCAAAGCTCCAGCTGTTGGTTTAGATAGCCCAAGTATCGCGCCTCTTAAGGAAAACGACAAAGAAATTTCCTTAACCCTACCATCTGGAGACTGGGAAGCCATCGCTGTAACCTTCCCTGGTGTCAAAGATCCTCTGGTCTTACGCAAAGTGGACGAAACGCATCTGGTTACAAGTGGGGATCAGACCGTGCTATCAATCCAAGACAATCAAGTTCAAATCCCAATCCCTGAGGCTACTGATAGACAAACTGGAAAAGCGATTGAAGCTTATGCCATTCAAGGAACTAGCACAAGCAGTCCTGTCGTAGCCGTCTTTACTAAAAAAGATGAAAAGAAAGTTGATGAGAAGCAACCAACTACAAGCAAGGGAGAGGAACCAGCTCCTACTGTCGAGAAACCTGAGCACACTGAGCCTATCGGGACTGCAGGGCAAGAGGAACCGCCTACAGTGACAATTCCTGAATACACCGAACCTATCGGAACGGCGGGGCAAGAGGAAGCTCCTACTGTTGAAATTCCTGAATACACCGAGCCTATCGGGACTGCGGGGCAAGAAGAAGTTCCTATTATTGAAAAACCTGAATACAATAAGCCTATCGGGACTGCAGGGCAAGAAGAAGCTCCTACTGTTGAAAAACCTGAGTATACCGAATCGATCGGAACAGCAGGGCAAGAGGAAGCTCCTACTGTTGAAAAACCTGAGTACACTGACCCTATCGGAACTAGCGGAGATCAGGCTGCTCCGACCCTTAGCTTTCCTGATTATCCAGTTCGAGTCTTGAAAAATAAGGAGACTGGAGTGGAAATCATCGGTGGAGCCAGCGACTTAGAAGGAATTTCTCACGTTTCTAGCCAACGTGTCTTAGCTCAAGAACTCTTTGGCAAGACCTATGATGCTTACGACCTACAACTTAAAAATCCAACCGATCATAGCTTGCAGCCAAAAGGCTCTGTCTTGGTTCGCTTGCCTATTTCATCTAGCGTAGAAAAGGTCTACTATATTACTCCGACCAAGGAGTTGCAAGCCCTTGATTTCGATGTTCGAGAAGGAAAGGCAGAATTCATCACTAGTCATTTCAGTACCTATGCTGTCGTCTATCAAGCTGCTGGAACAAGCTCTAACACAGAGGAAAAACCAAGTGCTTCAGATGAAGAAACCTTGGCACACGAGACTGAACAACTTTCATCTAGTCCTAGCCTTGCTAAAACTGGATATCATTCTCCTAAAGAACAACTTCCAGCAACAGGGGAAGCATCCAACCCACTCCTCTTCTTAGCAGGCCTCAGCCTAGCCCTCACAGCCACTTTTATGTTAAAAGGGAGAAAGGATGACTCCAACTAACCTTTAAACAAACAAAAACAGGATGAAGATCACCTTCATCCTGTTTTATTTTGTCATCAAAAGTTAGATTTACAGTAGGTATAAAAAGGCTAAGGTCAAGAGACTTGCTAGAAGCCCAACTCCCCAAAAGAAGAAGTCAACCTTCCACTCGCTCCAAGGACTGCCCTTGCCTGAGAATCCTCCAAGCTCAAAATGATGATGCACAGGTGTCATACGGAAAATACGCTTCCCACCACTAAGTTTGAAGTAGGTAACCTGCATCATAACAGAGCTTGTCTCAAAAACATAGATAATCCCAATCAGCAAAAGCGTCCATTCTTGGTGGAGGGCCATAGAGATTGCTGCCAGCATCCCACCTAGAGCCAAACTTCCCACATCTCCCATGAAAACCTTGGCAGGTTTGTGGTTAAAGACGAAGAAGCCTAGCAAACCACCAATCATAGCAAGAATCACAAGAAGGATATCCAGTTGATTTTGCATATAAGCAATCACACCGTAGGCCGATAAGCTAATCACCACGGAAATACTTGCTAAGCCGTCGATCCCGTCTGTCAGATTCACCGCATTTGAAAAACCAACTAGCCAGAAAAGGGCAAAGAAGATATAGAAAATACCTAGATGTACTTGGTAGCCAAAGACTGAAAGCATATCGCCACCACGCTCATAAAAGAGGTAGAAGATCACTCCCCCAAGGAGCTGGAGAGCAAGTTTTTGCTTGGGATTCAATCCTTCGTTGATCTTACGGAAAATTTTGAGGAAATCATCCAAAAAACCTACCAAACCATACAAAACCAAGATAAACAAAATCATGCCGACATTGTTGGTCAATTGTTGGGTAAAGAGAGCAATCAGAAAACTCACAACTACTGCAACGATCAGGAAGACAAGACCTCCCATGGTTGGAGTCCCAGCTTTAGCTTGGTGTTGCTTGACGTCCTCGTGCATCTGCTGACCTGTAATCTGTGCTTTTCGATAAAATCGGATAAAGGCTGGAATGCCAATCAAGGTCAATAGAAAGGCTAGAACTCCAGCATTAATGGAACTAATCATCTTAATCTCCTAAAGTTATTTTCATTTTTTTGATGTCTTTGAGGGCCGTATTGGCACGGACACTTTGTTTCTTGACCGTTTTGCCACTACCTTCCCACTCGACTTCTATATTTAGCCATTTGGCAAATGTTTGCACATTTTCATCTGTCCAGCCGTACATATCAGGCATTTCTTCGACCTTATCTGACAGAATCAAGATCTGCTGATTGGCTTCCAAATTATCTCCTTCAGAAACCGAGAGTTCCTTGATCTTGGTTCCTGTTCCGATAACGATTGGTTGGACAAGGTTACGACGCAATTCCTCTGCTAGGTCTCCCGGCGTAAAGTCCTTGGTAGCTGGCATGGCATAGCTTGTCGTCTTGCTGACCTGATCTAAGCTCTTGGCAGTTGACTGAAGATTGAGGGATTCTTTCATAGCAGAGGCTCGCTCAAGGATTGGGTTGGCAAACTCCCCAAGCTGAACACCTGAATAATGCTCTGGCTGTTGCACCGTCACATAGAGGATAAAGTCAGGATTCTCTGCAGGATGCATCGACACAACAGAGAAGATATTGTTGGTTTCACCTGTTAGGTAACCCCCATTCTTCTCATCAGCAATCTCAGCAGTCCCTGATTTCAGGGCAACATTTTGCCCCGGAACATTGACATTTGGCTTTCCTGTGCTGTGGTTGTACATGGTACCGTAGACAGGATCTGTTCCGACCATGACCATGTGATCCCGAGTAGAGGAAGCTGCTGCTTTTGATACAGGATTTCCAACAATTTCCTTTTGAGACTTACGAACAGACTGGTCATTTGGATCATAGAGGGCACTGATAAATTTCGGTTCCAACATAACCCCATCGTTGGCAATGGCTGTAAAGGCACGAAGCATTTGGGTCTGGGTAACAGAAATCCCTTGTCCAAATGAACTCATGGCGATATTGACAATGTTATCAGCAGGCAATTGACCTGTGTACTCATCCGCCAGACCAAAACGGGTCGGCACCCCAAACTTGAAACGGTTGAGGTAGTCCAACCAAGTTGCATCTCCCATCTTTTGCTCAAGCAAGGTCATCCCGATATTACTTGAGTGGGCAAATCCTTGAGAGAAGGTCATGGTGCCACCACTCGTCAAACCTTCATTGACGTCCCAGTCTCGAATGGTCGCATCTGCTATTTTCAATTCACTACTGTTAAAGTATTCGCCACCAGGGAAGGTATTATTATCAATAGCTGAGGCCAACATCATCACCTTCATGGTCGATCCTGGCTCATAGTTACTTTGATAGAGGATATCACGCCAGACAAAGTCTTTTGTGATGCCATCCTTGGTATCGGCATTGAAGGTCGGACGTTGGGTCGTAGCGAGGATTTCCCCTGTTTTAGCGCTAACCAAGGTAGCCGTCATATACTTGCCTTTTACCTTTTCCTGAAAGGCATCCATCTGTGTTTCCATAAAGGATTGCAAAGGACTAGAAAGGGTTGTGTACACATCCTTCCCATCTACGGTTTGTTGAGAAGCTTGATCTGTACCCGGAACAATATTTCCTAGACGATCTTTCTCATAGGTAATAATCCCATCTGTACCCGCCAGAATGTTATTTAAGGAACTCTCCAGTCCAGATGTCCCAATCAAACGTTTGGTGCCATCCTCATTTTCATGGAGTTGCGCTAAACCGATAAAGGAAGAAGCAAACTGTCCATTGGGATAACTGCGGTTAGGGCTAGTTGTAAAGTCAACCCCTTCAACCCCAGCTGTTTTGAGGTCATTTTTTATGGCCATCATATTGGCATAGGTGATCCCATTCCCCTTGGCTCCAAAAGATACCTGTTTCAGATCTGGCTGAGAAAGTTGTTCTTTGACATAAGACTCCTCCATATCTAGGTATTTATGGAAAATTTCAGCTACCTTATTAAATTGAGAATCCTCTACATAGAGAATTTTGCCTGTTGCCGACTTGTAGGTCTTGTCAATAACGGCATAGATATTATACGAAGTCGCATCTTCTGCAATAGGCGTTCCATTACGATCGTAGATGGTTCCCCGTTTTGCAGGAATCGTCTTGGTTGTTTGATGGACCTTGTTGGCTTCTTGAACCAAGTCCTTACCAAATTTTTTACCCGTTCCGATAATGACCGCAAAGTTGACCAAAAAGACCGCGAAGAGTATGACAGCCAATAAACTCAGGCTTTTCCCTACTCTTCGGCGATTTTCTTCTGGAGATTTACGATTACGAACGGCATAACGGATGATTTTTTCTTTCCACTGTTTCATTTCTTACTCCGTTGCTCGGATATTTTCGTTATTCAGCTGCAAATCCTTGGAGTTTGCAATTTCTTTCAAACGTTCTGAACGAATCAATTCATTGACCTCTTGCTTGGCATCGTCGAGCTCGGTTTTCTTTTCTTCGATTTGAGCATTGACCTTGGTCAATTCATTCTGAACTTGTAATAGCTTGGTCTGCATAAACACAACGCTAACTGCCAGGATAATCATTGTTGCAGCAATCGAAACATAGAAGGCCTTTTCCACACGTGAAAAACCTTTAAACTTCGTTTGCAATAACTGGCTTGTTTTTTCGATTCTTTCTGCCATGTTTTTCCTCTTACTTGTGAATTTTTCTGGCCACGCGCAACTTGGCTGAATGCGAACGATTGTTGGCTTCTAGCTCTTTAGCACTTGGCAAGATTGGCTTGCGGGATACCAATTCCATCTTGGGCTTAAGGTCATCTGGAATGAAGGGCAAGCCTTTTGGAACTTCCACTGTTGAAGCTTCTTTGAATAATTGCTTGGTCAAGCGATCTTCCAGCGAATGGAAGGTAATGACCGAGATTCTCCCATCTAGAGCCAGCATGTCCATGGCCTGCTGGATGGATTCATCTGCAGCGCCCAGCTCATCGTTGACTTCGATTCGGATAGCCTGGAAAATCTGCTTGGCAGGATGCCCCTTTTTCTTGAGTTCCTTGGCAGGCTTGGCCGACTTGATAATCTCTGCCAACTCCGTCGTCGTCTCAATGGGTTTCACCTCACGCGCTTGCTCAATCTTACGGGCAATCTGTTTAGAAAATTTATCCTCACCATACTTGAAAAAGATCCGAACTAAGTCATGATAGTCATAATGATTGACCACTTCATAGGCCGTCAGACTAGCTTCCTGATTCATCCGCATATCCAGTGGTGCATCTTTTTTATAAGAAAAGCCACGCTCACGCTGATCCAGCTGAGGACTGGACACTCCCAAGTCATAACAAATTCCATCAATTTCCTGGACACCAGCCTCCTGCAAACGTGCCTGCAAATGACGGAAGTTATCCTTGATAAAGGTTACCATCCCCTTTTCGATATAGGGTGCCAACCGTTTTTGCGCATTTTCAATAGCATTCTGGTCCTGGTCAAAGGCATAGAGATGCCCTTTTTCGCTCAATTTACTTAATAAATATTCGCTATGGCCTGCTCCGCCCAAAGTCGCATCAACGTAGATACCGTCAGGTTTTACGTCAAGCATATCAATCGTTTCATGAAGCAAGACCGTTACATGATGAAATTCTTTTGTCATATCTTATCTATTTTACCACAAATCTGACCAGCTTGCACTTGTCAGACAAGGCTAAGTTTCTTCGAAAAAAATTCTCAAAAAAATATCGTATATACTTGACACATCACTCTTGAAAGAATATAATATAGTCAAATATATACGACATATCAGAAAGGAGACTCTATGAATCGTGTCAAAGAATTCCGCAAGAAACTGGGCATTTCTCAGCTCGAGCTCGCCAAAGATATCGGTGTCTCGAGACAGACCATCAACATGATTGAAAATGACAAGTACAATCCAACCCTAGAACTCTGTCTCAACCTCGCCCGCAGCCTCCAAACTGACCTCAATAGCCTCTTTTGGGAAGACGATTTTTAAAAAAGGAGCAAACAAATAAAAAAAGAAACTCTCACTGAAAAACTCATCAAACGCATATACGGTATTTCTGGTCCCCTTGACGAACACAAACGGCGCGAGGCCGATCGTATCGGGAATCAGGTCTTTATTGTCCTCTTTTATCTGATGACATTTGGCAATCTTATCCCGCTCGTTCTTGCTTATAAATACCCGCAAATTGTCGCTATCGGTTATCCTCTCGTGGTGTTTGGCATTTCGATGGTAGCTGCCCTCTATGTGGTCTCTCAAACCAAGAAAACGGGCATCACAGCTATTGATCCCGAAATGCTGAGTCAAAAAGAAAGTAAACAGCTACATTTTCCGGGTCTAAAAGCCGGTCTGATCTACGGCATAGCGATATTTTTTATAATGCCACTCATCGATACCCTAACCAGTGAAAATCCAAATTTCATCAGTTCTCTTCTGAATTCAAAACATATTTTAAAAACTATACTGGGAGCGTTCTTTTTTGGACTGATGATGCAAATTGTTGTCTCTCTTCGCATTCGAAAAGCCAAGAAAGAGCAAGAAGACGACTAGGAGGTGCCTTATGAAATCACTAGCTAGACTACTGATCGGTCATGTTTTTATCAGTATTTTCCTTTCCTTCGCCCTTGTTTCAGGAGCTGTTTCTCATACAGTTTTAATACTCTTACTCCTCTTTCTTCCTGCACTCAATAAAGGACTTGAGAAAATGCAATCAAAACGGGTACCTGTCCTCAACGCTGCCCTCTTCTTCCTCCTTATATCCTTTCCACAGCTTCTAACCAACCCTGTCCAATGGAAATTTTCAATATTCCTAGTCGTAACCATCATCTCAAGTTTGGTCTACTTCTATAACTTTTATCAAGTGGTTAAAGAAGTAGATCAAAAACAGTTGATTTAGGAGATCACTCCCATAATTTCTCATTTTATAGGCAAACAATACCATCCAGCTCATGCTAGATGGGATTCTTTTATTTCTTAACAGAGGTTGCAAGTCATTTCCCTTTCATCTTAGAAAGTCGACTCTTTCCAACTCACACTACAATCCAAGACTTGTTGCCTTTCTTCTTGATTGCGGCCTTCAATCTGGTCAATCAAAATCTTTGTAGCCTGTTGTCCTTCTTCAAAGGCGGGCTGAACCAACGTCGAAACACTTGGAGAAGAAAAGCAAGTCCACTCCGTATTGTCAAAACCAATCAACCCAACTTGTGGCAAGTTATAATTCAACTCTTTGATAACGGTAAAGACTAGAGGTAGGGCCCAACAGTTAGGGACAAATACCAGAGTTTTTTCATCGGGATTGATTTCTTTTTGTAAAAATTCCTTAATTTGTTCCAAATTCGTATGCTTATCTTCAATGGTTAGACTAGCGTGGCGCATGTTAGCATCTGTTAAAGCATCCACAAAACCACTTGCCCGCTCAATCCGAGTACTCAAACGACTCGTATCCGCTGTAATCAAGAGAAAATGCTCATAACCTTTTTCGATACAGGACTGGGTCATGTCATAAACGGCATCATAGTTATTGGTTTTGACCCAGCTAGTCCGGTGTTCATAGAGCTGACTATCAAAAAAGACCATTTTCTTCTTTTTCTCATCGATAATACGAGAATATTTTCGGAAATTAGAGGTCGGCTGAATAATAAAGCCGTCTACTCCCAAGAGAAGCATGCTTTCAATATACCTGTCCTCACTCTCTTGGCTGTAATTACTATTTCCTATCATTACCTGGTAGCCATTCTGGCTGGCGATATCCTCAATTCCCTTAACAATTTGGTTTGAGAAACTGTTGGTAATATCACCAATCAAGACACCAATTAATTTTGTTCGTTTGGAGTTTAAGCTACGCGCAACAATGCTCGGTTTGTAATTTGTTTCATGAATAACTTTTTCAATCTTTTCACGTGTCTCTCGGGACATTTTTTCATATTTCCCGTTTAGGTAAAATGACACGGTTGTTTTCGAGGTCTGAGCCATTTCCGCAATGTCTTTTATGGTCAGTTTCTTCTCCAATCTAAAACACCTCCTACTAATACTTAGTATAACATATTTACTGTTCAAAAAGCCTATTTCTAGCACTGCAAGCGAATCATTCTCTCATTTATTTTATCATATACTAGACATTTTCCACGCATTTTTGTTCCGTCAACGAGGCACAATTTTTCACCTATACAAATATCCTCGCTTAATAACAGAATCAGCTTGTCTGTTTCGTCATTTTTCACTTCAAAAGCCAGAGCATTTTCTACTTCATGACCATCTGTCTGGTAGACAGAATGACGGGTGATTTCAAAACTTTCATGCGCAATGATGGTATAATCCAGCATCTGATTCTCAAAGAATTGGTGTTTCGTGAGTTTGCTACTTTTTTCAAGCTCATTGTATTTAGGAGAAATAATGGTATCTTCCAAATCAAAATCAACTTCACTCCATAGTTTCAACTGATTGATTTTCCCATCTTGATAGGTCACATCCTTGTCAAGGATAAACTGAGTCAACGACTCATGCTGACCTTGACACCTGATGTCATCTACCAAGAGCCACACATCCTCTGCCAACATGAGGATTTTTCTCCTGTGAAGATAAGGCAAATCAGGTTCTGCTGACCAATAAGCCCCCTCAATATAATGCACTCCCTCCCTTTCTTTATGGTGACAAAACAGGGAGTGAGGATAGTATTCATATTCCCAGGATCCCGTGATTCTTTCCGGAGCTTTCCCATCTACAATGCAGGTTGAATGACTCCAAGCACTCTTTAAGAGATAACGTTCATCTATCTCCCGATAAGAATAACGCCCAGCATCTATGAAAATCGGTTGACCTTGATACTGTAAGCAAAAACTATTCTCGTCACTATGGCTATGGGCACTTCCTAGCGGACCGTTTTTGAAAAATAGATAACGATGTTCATCCTTAATGCAGACATGTCCAGAGTCTTCAAAAATCATGGACTTAGGCTGCCAAGCTCTCTTTTCAAATACCTGCAGTCGCTTGACCTTTTCTCGCCCCAGGAACAAGAGGCTAAGCAAATCGACTTTAACATCCAGACCGTTAAGAAGGTCTTCCTTGTTCAAAACCACAGCAGACAAGCTCAAAATTTCTGTCGTTTCTGTAGAATCACTATCACCAGAAGCTAAGGTCCGTCCATCTAGACCTGTCATCATCTGAATGTAAGTTGCCATCTTTTCCAGCAGCTCTTGAAAGCTATCTTGCAAGTCTGGAAGCAAGAGACACAAGTCCAGCAAGGCTTTATAAACCTCTACATGATAGAGAATCGACTGTTCAAACTGGCTTCCATCTTCTAAAATCTGCGTCTCGATCTGCTGTTTCAACTCCTTTGAAGCAAAATGGTAAGCTTCTTCTAGGTCCATCTTATCTGAAAAGAAATGATAGATTGCAAGTATCGGAATAGTTTGTAAAATCCCCCAGTTACTAAGGGTGTACTTGGCGCGATAGTGGCTTTTCATAAAGTCAATCTGCTTTTCTAGACTGACCAAAATTTTCTCTAGTTCTTTCTCCTCTAGCAAGTCAAATTTCAAGAGGAGCAAGAGGAGTTTCAACCAAGCAAAGGAACGAATACCCGTATCCAAGGTTCTAGTCATCAAAGATTGAGGAGAAAATTCTCTCACCTGCTCAATCCAATCAAATAGAAAGAACTTGCACTTTTGGATATAGCCCTTATCTCCTTCTACCAGATACCCAATCATAAACTGCAAGAGATATTCTTGTCGATTGAGCATATAAGCCCATTCTGGATCATCTTCAAATACTTGATTCCACACCATCGGCTGGATTTGATGGATTTTTGAACAAGGTTCCATATCCCAAGGACTATCAAACATAAAACGATTGTCCATCAAGCGTTCAAGGGAACTCTTGACTTTCTCATAGTCTTTTGAACAGTGGGACAAGATATAATCACGATATTGGTTTCCATCAATTCTTTCAAAAAATTGTCTTCTTTCTTCTTTCATTATCTATTACCAGAAAAAGAACTACTTAAAAAGCAGTTCTTTTGTCTTTCCCATTACACTTTCCTTTTCTACATAGATGACCACACCTTTTGCAATCTGCAAGGAGACCAAGTCATCTTTGATAGAAATGATTTTTCCATGAATTCCAGACAATAACAACACTTCATCACCAGATTTTAAAGAAGCTAAATACTCTTGTCGTTGCTCCATCTGTTTGTGAAGCAACTTTTGCTGACGAATAGATTGAAAGCTTGACAGTAAAAGGG
This sequence comes from Streptococcus oralis, assembly GCF_026782345.1. Taxonomy (GTDB): domain Bacteria; phylum Bacillota; class Bacilli; order Lactobacillales; family Streptococcaceae; genus Streptococcus; species Streptococcus oralis_CK. The sequence goes on from NZ_JAKUWI010000003.1 coordinate 34,726, forward strand.
GGCTAACTGCCAAGACAATCACTATTCCATAAAACAATGTTGTATCCATTAAGCTAGAATCTTAAGCCAGCTTCCGATAATTCCGATGATAACTGTTAAAATAACGAGTTTATATGTTGTCCATTTCTTTTCTTTGATCAAGTAGTAAACTAAAAGTGTAAATAGGGCTGGTAGAAGAGCTGGAGCAACCTTATCAAGCATTCCCTGAATACTTACGATACTTTGTTTAGCGTCTGCTTTAACTTCCCCTGCAGCAAAGGTGATCGGCACCATAATCTTAACAGATGTCGCTGCCAAACCAGCAATTACGGTTACACCGATAATATTGGCAATACGAGAAATCGTTGCCATCTGCTCGCTTAGTTTATCAATCACAGTTGTTCCCAGTTTGTACCCATACAGACCAGTTGACAATTTAATCGCTGTTAAAATCGTATTCATCGCAAGGAAGAACAAGATTGGACCGACAACCAGGCCTTCTTGAGCAAACGAAGCTGCGATGGTCGAGAACAATGGAGCTAAACAGAATTGTGAGAGAGAATCCCCAATACCTGCTAATGGCCCCATCAAGGCCATCTTGATGCTACGTGTCTCTTTTGCCGGACGGCCATTTTCCAACATTACAAGATGCAAGCTGGTAATAAAAGGCAGGAAGTGTGGGTTGGTATTATAGAATTCACAGTTTTCTTCCAAGGCTTGGTAGAAACCTTCCTGATCCTCTCCATAGTGTTTTTTCAAAGCAGGATACATCACATTGGCATATCCCAACCCTTGATAGTTACTATAGTTAAATCCATTTTGACAAAAGAATGCCCGCAAAGACGTTTTAAGATAATCACGTTTTGTTAATTTGTTAGATCCAGTCATCGTGTGCTTCCTCCTCTACCACATGATTCGCTGTTTTTGGCTTGTTATAAAATTCAATCAAAGCAAAGATAGTACCTACAATTGCAATACCAATTGTTGGGATGTTTAGATAAGCCGCACAAACATATCCCAACAAGACAAACGGAATCAACTCTTTCTTAGCCATCACTGACAAGATCATTGCAAAACCGATAGCTGGGAGCATTTTACCAGCAACTGTCAAACCTGTAAGCAATACTGGTGGAATGTAGTCTACGAGTTTCAACAAGGTATCCATTGAAAGGGCACCCAAGCAACCCAAGGTAAAGCCGATAAAGGCAAACAACCAAATTGTTGCATTTAGAGTGAACTTGAATTTCTTCAAATTATGGTTTTTCAAGTGCTTCATCGCCGTTTCAGGCGCACCAGCACGTACAGTATAGGCGAAAGTTTGTAAGAATTGAATCGCCACAGCAATCGGAGTAGAGAGGGCAAGAGCCGCTTCTGGACTGACTTTACCAGCACTAGTGATAGCCATCAAGGTACCAAAGATACCAGGTCCGATTGGGTTTGGTGGAACCGTACCTCCAGCACCAACACCGAATCCCATATAAGCCAATTCACCAATAGCTCCCATTGCAAGAGCAGTAGGCAAATCACCTAGAATAATTCCGACACCAAACGACAAAACAATACATCTATTGGTGTAAATCCCTAACAGCATTCCACTAAAACAGAAAGCTGTCCATAATCCAATTAAAATCGCTTGAAATACATTAATCGACATAACGATCTCCTCTTTTAAATATAGTCCATAATGTTGACTTCAACAGCTCCATCGTTTCCTGTTGGAGTTGTTTTCGTATTAAATGTTACTTGATAAGTTTGGTTCAATTCCTTGAGGGCTGCCTTGTCCTCTTCACCTAGGAAGATAGAGCGTGTCACCTGCTCTTTACCAGGGGCATTGTGAATGTTCCCGATATTGATTTCTTTAATTGGAACACCACCTTCTACCAAGGTTAAAGCATCTTTTACATCCTTCACAACGATAAAGATTGTTTGCGCGGGATTCGCCTTGTGGATAATATCAATCACCTTTTGCAAAGGGAAGAAACGCATGGCAACTGAGTCCGGCACAACTGTTTTCATCAGAGTTTGTTGCATCTTATCTGTGCTCACTTCGTCATTAGCAACAATAACTGTATTACACCCCAGGTATTTTACCCAAAGTTGTCCTTGCCCGTGAATTAAACGTTCATCGATACGGGTCATAATAATATTTGGCGTCGTCATATTTCTCCTCCTACCAATATAGGTTCCAGTCTTTGTAGAAACGGATTAGAGCTTCTAGGTAATAGTAGTCACCCCAGATATTGCCTTCATCCACTCCTTTACCTGAATGCCATGAGTACACACCGTGGAGGAGACTTGTTCCACCAGGGATAAATTGATCATTTGCATACTGTTCAATCAGAGAATGAAGCATAGCATGCATAGCATGTTTATAAATATCTTTGTCAGCGTCCACCTCTGGGAGATGTTTTAGCATTTCATGAATCCCACAGACGGCGATAGCTGTTGCTGAAGAATCTCGTGATTGATCACTACCATCATTAAAAATCAAATCCCAATAAGAAACATGATCTTTTGGCAGACGATTCAAGAAATAATTGGTTACACCCTTAAACAAGTCAAAGCAGGACTCGTCTTTCAGGTGACGATAAGTCAAAGGAATACCATAGACTCCCCATGATTGACCACGTGCCCAGCATGAATCATCACTATACCCTTGTCTCGTTACACCTTTAAGGGGTTGACCTGTCTCAGGATCAAAATAGAAGGTGTGGAAGGACGAAGCGTCATCACGGATTACATTATTAGCTGAAGCATAGAAATGACTTTCTGCAATATCGTAGTATTTTTGATCGCCTGTTTCTTGATAAGCAAAGAACAAGAGCTGGATGTTGAGCAAGCAGTCGATAATCAAACGGTAATGCTCTTTCTTGCCCAAGTCTCCCCAAGCTTGAATAAAACCACCTTTTTCTTGATAGCGTTCAATCAACTTATCTGCAGCTTTCAAGGCCGCCTCTCTGGCCTCTCCATCTCCATTTATCTTATATTCAGCCATACAAGACGGTGTGTACAAAAAACCGAGATCATGGTGATCCAACTCCACTCTCTTATTAACACGTTCCAGGAAAGAAAGAACATTTTTATGAGCGATGTTTTTAAATGCATCCTGTTGACTGTATTCATAAGCCAACCACAGTTCTCCTGTCCAGAAACCATTGGTCCATTCCGTGTTATCCATGATTGGATAGACATTATCAAAGGTAGCTGGCGTCGGGAAATCTTCCTTGAAATAGTCAAGGTTGAGTTCTAACTGCCGAATAACCTTATCAATTGCCTGGCCGACTTCTTCTTTCGTCAGAAGTGGTACTTCTAAGAAGCGCTCAGGCGATTTTATTTCTTCAATCGTAACCTTTTTTATCATTCTTTTACCCTTTAAATACCCGATTCGAAATCTTCTTCCTCTGCCTCTGCATCCGTTGAAAACAATTCTTTACCATTTACGACTCCGCCCTGGGCCGCCGCTACTGATTTATTAACAACCTCATCAAAGCTATGAACCATTCTAGCAAAGACTGCTTCCATTAACATGGCTAAGTTCAAACCCGAGAGAACATTCATTGTTTTGGCTGGATTTTCTCCCATTATAGTAGAAGAAACCTTGAATGGCGATCCTCCCAAGAGGTCACTTAGGATTAAAACTTCTTCTTCATTTGAAATTGCAAGTAAGATTTTTTGCTTGAGTTCATCTGCTGACATTCCTTCCACAAAGTCAATCGCCTCCACATTTTCTTGATTGCCTGCAATCAATTGTAAAGAACTATAAATCCCTGTGGCAAAATGTCCATGCCCTACAAGTACAATTTTCATCTTTTCTCCTTTCTTGTTTGAGTTTACCGGTTTACTTTACATTTCCCATTGTAACCCTTTATTTTTATCTTGTCAATAGTTTTTTAAAAAAAATATTAGCGCTTTCATTGCTTATTTAACCATTATAATAGACAGAAATTTCAAAATCTTCCGTTTTTCTAGGAAAACAAAGATTTTCAGAAATAAAAATATTTAATTATTGACAAAACCGGTTTACTAGAATATAATTTGGTTATAGAGAAGTCTTAACAAATTTGAAAGGAAGTATCAAATGACAAATACATCATTCTCAATTGAGCAGTTTTCTTTAAAAGGGAAAATTGCTCTCATCACCGGCGCTTCTTATGGAATTGGATTTGCTATTGCCAAATCCTACGCTGAGGCCGGCGCTACTATTGTCTTTAACGATATCAATCAAGACCTGGTCAATAAAGGGATTGAAGCTTATCGTGAAGTTGGCATCAAAGCCCATGGGTATGTCTGTGACGTGACAGACGAGGACGGTATCCAAGCTATGATCAAGCAAATCGAACAAGAAGTTGGTGTCATTGACATCCTCGTTAATAACGCTGGTATTATCCGCCGCGTTCCAATGTGCGAAATGAGCGTCGCTGATTTCCGTAAGGTCATCGATATTGACTTAAACGCACCATTTATCGTTTCAAAGGCAGTTATTCCTTCTATGATAAAGAAAGGGCATGGAAAGATTATCAATATTTGTTCGATGATGAGCGAACTGGGACGTGAAACAGTTAGCGCTTATGCTGCCGCTAAAGGAGGCTTGAAAATGTTGACCCGCAACATTGCGTCTGAATACGGTGGAGCCAATATCCAATGTAACGGAATCGGACCGGGTTATATTGCCACTCCTCAAACAGCACCTCTTCGTGAGTTGCAAGAAGATGGTTCTCGCCACCCATTTGACCAGTTCATCATTGCAAAAACACCTGCTGCACGTTGGGGAAATCCTGAAGATTTAATGGGCCCTGCTGTCTTTCTCGCTAGTGATGCCAGCAATTTTGTCAATGGCCACATCCTATATGTAGATGGCGGTATCTTAGCCTACATCGGAAAACAACCTGAGTAAAAATAGAAAGAGGATCTTATGAAAATCGCATTAATCAATGAAAATAGTCAAGCTAGTAAGAATCACATTATTTACGATAGTCTGAAAGAAGCAACAGATAAAAAAGGCTACCAATTATTTAACTATGGTATGCGTGGAGAAGAAGGTGAAAATCCATTAACATACGTACAAAACGGCCTAATGGCTGCCATCCTTTTAAATACAAAGGCAGTTGACTTTGTTGTTACCGGCTGTGGTACAGGTGTAGGGGCTATGCTTGCTTTAAACAGCTTCCCTGGTGTTGTCTGTGGTCTAGCAGTGGACCCAACTGACGCTTACCTTTATTCTCAAATCAATGGTGGTAATGCCTTGTCTATCCCTTATGCCAAAGGATTTGGTTGGGGGGCAGAATTGACCCTCAAATTGATGTTTGAACGCTTATTTGCTGAAGAAATGGGCGGTGGCTACCCAAGAGAACGTGTGATCCCTGAACAACGCAACGCTCGTATCTTGAACGAGGTGAAACAAATCACCCACAATGATTTGATGACCATCCTTAAAACAATCGACCAAGACTTCCTCAAAGACACCATCTCTGGCAAATACTTCCAAGAATACTTCTTTGAAAACTGCCAAGATGATGAAGTCGCTGCTTATTTGAAAGAAGTATTAGCCAAGTAAAGCTATTCTAAACCAGAAAGGAACTAATGGATGACGAAAATATTACTGTTTGGCGAACCATTAATTCGAATCTCACCATTAGATGCCACCAGTATCGGCGATCATGTTGCCAGTTCGACTTATTTTGGCGGATCAGAAATTAATATCGCTTGTAATTTGCAAGCTCTGGGAATCTCAACGAAAGTCTTTACCGCACTCCCTGCCAACGAGATTGGAGATCGTTTTATCACATTCTTGAAACAGCACCAAATCGATACCAGTTCAATCTGTCGGCTTGGCGATCGAATCGGCCTCTACTATTTAGAGAACGGCTTTGGTTGTCGTCAAAGTGAAGTTTTCTACGACCGCAAACATACGAGTATCAGCCAGATTTGGCCAAACATGCTAGATATGGATTCTCTCTTTCAGGGGATTAGCCATTTTCATTTCAGTGGAATCACCGTAGCTATCGGTCAAGAGGTCCGTACGCTCCTTCTCCTACTCTTGGAAGAAGCCAAGCGCCGAGAGATTATCATTTCAATGGATCTCAATCTGAGAACAAAGATGATTTCAGTCCTAGAAGCTAAGTATGAATTTTCTAAGTTTGCTCGTTTTGCTGATTATTGCTTTGGTATTGATCCTCTCATGATTGATGACCAAAATCTAGAGATGTTTCCAAGAGACAGTGCCAGCCTAAAAGAGGTGGAAAATCGCATGCGACTTTTAAAAGAAACCTATGGTTTCAAGGCCATTTTCCATACCCTCCGCTCTAGTGATGAGCAAGACAAAAATGTCTATCAGGCCTATGCTCTGGGAGAACGATTTGAAGAGTCTGTCCAACTAAAAACTGCAGTCTATCAACGAGTTGGTAGCGGGGATGCCTTTATATCTGGTGCCCTTTACCAACTACTCCATCATTCCTCCCTAAAAACTACCATTGACTTTGCAGTTGCCAGTGCCACTCTCAAATGCACTCTCCCAGGAGACCACCTCTCCACTTCGGCAGCTAGTATTGAAAAATTACTGGCAAATACACAAGATATCATTCGTTAGGAGAATTACATGACCAAATCAGATACGATTATTGAACTAAAAAAACAGAAAATTGTCGCTGTCATTCGAGGAAATACAAAGGAAGAAGGACTGCAAGCCTCGATTGCTTGTATCAAGGGCGGTATCAAAGCAATTGAAATCGCCTATACCAATCAGTATGCAGGGCAAATTATCAAGGAACTTGTAGACTTGTATCAGGACGATCAGAGTGTTTGTATCGGTGCAGGTACTGTGCTTGATGCCGTAACTGCTAGAGATGCTATTCTAGCCGGAGCAAATTACGTTGTTTCTCCATCTTTCCATGCTGAAACTGCAAAAATGTGCAATCTCTATAGCACTCCCTACATTCCAGGCTGTATTACTCTCACAGAGATAACGACTGCACTTGAAGCCGGTAGTGAAATCATCAAACTCTTCCCAGGTAGTGCTCTCAGTCCAGCATATATCTCTGCAGTCAAGGCACCGATCCCACAAGTTTCCGTAATGGTAACCGGAGGAGTCGGCCTAAACAACATCCCTCAATGGTTCGCTGCTGGTGCAGACGCCGTTGGAATTGGTGGCGAACTCAATAAACTCGCTTCCCAAGGCGACTTTGACCGCATCAGCGAGGTTGCCCAACAGTATGTTACACTCAGATAAAATGAAGTGAAAAAGGATAAGTTAACACTTATCCTTTTTAAAAAGAAAAATCCGAAGACATTTTACCTTCTTCAGATTTTTCTATTTTCTACGGTTCCACGTGATTCATCTAGATGATGAGCAAATCAGTTGTTCTTTCCTCTGCGGAATAGATAAATCACCCCAAGTAGCAAGAGCCCTAGACTTGCTAAGATTGACTGATCTTCTCCTGTCTGAGGGAGATTTTTTTGATCCGAATGGTTCTTTTTCTCTTCAGATTTTTCCTTTTCTTTTGAATCCTGAGTTTGTGGTTGAGCTGCTTGTTCTAGCTTTTTAAAGACTTCCTGATCTGGCGCTGATTCCTGGGTTTCAGGATTATAGTAGGCAACCTTATAGTTATCCCCTTCTTTTCGAATGGTATAGACTCCACGTTTCAAGACTTGGAATTGGTTGGAAATAGTAGAGACAGAATCATCATATTTCACAATGCCCCAAACTCCTTGTTTGGCATCATAAACAGACTGAAGGGTCTCATTGTTATCGATGAGACTACTTTCTAACTCTTTTGCCATTTGATTGAAGGTGGCACGATCCACGTTAGGGATGAGCATATAGCCATAAGAATCCCCATTTTGCTTATGAGCCTGACTAATCGTAAGAAATTCATTTTCAACTTCCTTGTCTGACTGTCCTTCATTGATATCCTTCCAAGATCCCTTTTGAACAGCCTTACTCATACTAATTGAACTCTTCTTAAAGAAAAAGTAACCAATATTCTTTTTCGAATCGGACGATTCTAAAAAGACACTTTGGGTTTCAGGATAATCCTTTTCTTGTTCCGTGAGGGAGGCTTCTTTATCATTGACATAGACTTTATATGGATCACTTGATTCCAGTTTTCTCTGGTCAATTGTAGTTGCAGCAGTATCTGTTGAAGTGTTTTGGATATTGCTTCCTAAAAAGGCGATCTTATCCTTCAGCATAAACCAGCTCTTATGAGCAGTCAATGTTTGATTCCAGTTAGTGAAATCCATGGTTGCTGTCGCATTGGCCTCATCTAGTTTGCTCGTTCCAACGAAAGCAGACGGTAGAACTTTACCTGTATCGCTATCCGATCTCTTAGCGTCCGTCTCTGTCGTACCAGGCATCTTATAGGGATTGACTGTTGGCCAGTAGCCATCGCTATAGTGGCTTAAATCGCCATTGTAAAGATAGAACATCCCATCACTCGTATACCAACCACGTTTGTTTTCCTTGTTCATGTGTTCGTAATTCAAGGTACGACTAGAAAAGAGTGACAAGCCAAATCCAAACCCTTTCTCTGCATTGTACATGGCTGTTTTATCCATCTTATTAAAGGCAGATAGGTAACTTGTTCTTGGAACACTTGCGACTCCTGCATCGCTTAACAAAGATTGCATCAAACTGATATCCTTATAAGTCTTCAAATTCTTAAAGACATCATAATAACTATCCGATTGAACAATGGTCTTTACAAGGCTCTGCAAACGTTGTTTGGTCTCTCCTTCAGACATATCCGCTATCCGATGAATCCCTCTCAGTACTTCTACCGCGGCCACATGCCCCTCGCTATTAGCACGACTGATAGAGCGTCCACGACTCATATCCATCAGCTCTCCATTCACCAGCAAAGGAGCAAACGATTTATCAATCCAGTGGTACATGGTTTGCATTTTATCTTTATCAATTGGACTCTTGGTCTTTTGAATGACTGGCAACAGTTGTGACAGGCCATCAATCAAGACATTCCCATAAGCACCCGTATAGGCAACATTGGTGTGGTCGATATAGGATCCATCCTGATAAAAACCTTCACCTTGGTCTACCAACTTAAACACTTGCTCAATCGAACGAATGGTCGAAGAAATTTCTTGATCATCCTTGCGCAGTAAACCAGCTATTACTTTTACCCTTCCCATATCCACTAAGTTTCCACCTAGGGCCTTAAATGGGTTATCAGTCGTCTTTCGGAAATGTTCGGGATCTGGCACAAATTTTTCAATCACATCTGTATATTTTTTTATTTCCTCATCAGAGAAGTATTCTTTCATCAGAGACAAGGTATTGTTGATGGCACGAGGTGTACCGATTTCATAATCCCACCAGTTCCCAAGAATGCTTTTTTCACTATTGTAGACATGTTTATGCATCCATTCCATGGAATCCCTAACTGTTCGAATGACGGTTTCATCTTGATAATAACGAGAAGAAGGATTGGTCACTTGCTTGGCCAGCTCCTCCAATTTCCGATAAGTGGCAGTTAGATTCGCAGACGTTTTATAATTTGAAAACTTCTCCCACAAATAGGTGCGGTCCGCCTGACTTGAAATACTGGATAGGCTATCAGCCACCTTTCCTTCCAGTTCCTGGTTTAACTTGGCCATCTGTTCATTTTTAGAATCATAGTATTGATTCCCAGCGATGATGCTATTCCAGTCATCCAAACGGTCTGTGTATGCGTCCTTAACAGAGGCTAGAATCTTCAAAGGAATCTTTTTCACTTCCTTGCCATCTTTACTGACAATGACATTGGTTGTCCCTTCCTTAAGAGGTTCTAAAATTCCATTTTTGACTGAAGCAAAGTCAGGATTTTCTACCTTATAAGTATAGTCCGCAAGAGAAAAAACATGTTTTTTCCCAATTGGTAAATCAATCTTTTCCTCGAGCTGTTTATCTGTTTGAGAATCCTCAGAAGGCTGGTCTGCTACCTCTACCAGCTCAATATCCTTAAAGGAAACAGTCCCAGTTCCTGTTTCATAGAATAACTCCAGCTTGATTTTATCAACATCTAAAGTCGGGCTATAGTCTGCTTCAATGGTCTGCCAGTCCTTTGTTCCTGACGTCGTTGCAGAATTCCACAATTGCTTGTCCTTACCACTTTCCTCAATGATACGAACCTTAGCAATCCCGACTTTATTATCTGTTTTAATCTTGAAACGCAGTTTATACTTTCTCTTAGCTTCAATAGGGACCATACGGTGAACCACTGCCCTTAGTTTCTCAGAACTTAAGATAGTGACAGCCCCATCCTTGGCTTCAATGACTCGAGTTGAGGCACCTGAAAAACTATTCTTCTGGTCTACCCAAGCTGACCACCCCTGGGCTTTGCTTCCTGTCCAAGGACTGCTTCCGTTCTCCGTCTGACCAAAATCACCATTTTCAACTAAATTCTTGGCATCCCTTTGCTGATACTGAACTTCCTTCTGGCTTTGCTGAATGGTATTCGTAGTCGTTTCTTCCGCTCCAACTGTCATATAATGGTTTAATAAAAAACCTGATAAAACAAGTGAAGACAAACTCACAATGAGCTTCTTTGTTTTTGTTTGCATGTATACACTCCAATAAACATATTGTAAAATCAATAGGAACTAAATCTCAAACTAGAGATTTATAGCAACTAAGTAAACCGGTTTAATTAAATCATACCATTTTTAAAGTTATTTGTAAACGATTTCTATCATACATATTGAGGGCTTATTCTTCAACAATATCTTCCATCCGACTCGACGAAAAAAGTAAAAACTGTTACAATGTAGAAAAAGAAAAGAGGCCCTCATGACTTCACTTTATGATTTTTCCGTTTTAAACCAAAATAACCAAGCAACTCCCCTGGAGAGCTATCGTGGCAACGTTCTCTTGATTGTCAACACTGCTACTGGATGTGGTTTAACTCCCCAGTACCAAGGTCTCCAAGAACTCTATGAACGCTATCAAGATCAGGGTTTTGAAATCTTAGATTTCCCTTGCAATCAGTTCATGGGACAAGCACCCAGCAGCGCAGAGGAAATCAATAGCTTCTGCAGCCTACACTATCAGACCACTTTCCCCCGCTTTGCCAAGATCAAGGTCAACGGCAAGGAAGCAGATCCTCTTTATGTTTGGCTAAAAGACCAGAAATCTGGCCCACTAGGAAAACGAATCGAATGGAATTTTGCTAAGTTTCTCATTGGTCGAGATGGGCAAGTTCTTGAGCGCTTCTCTTCCAAAACAGACCCCCAAACCATCCAAGATTCTCTCCAAAAGATACTCTAATTTCTTTTTAAAACGTATCCTTTCATTTAGTTTGAGCAATGAAAGGATGCGTTTTTTCTTTAAAAAGTAGCTGATTTTCTTTAATTTATATTTATTTTTTTGCTTTTTGCTATTGCAATTCTTTTATTAATTTAGTATATTTGTTATATTAAAAGTTTTCAGTCATTTTAAGGGAGAAATGACCTTTTAAATTTTTTATCTTGGAATGAAAGCGCTTTATAAACAGGAGGTAAGGTGGCTTACAAATTATCAGAGAGTTTTTTCATTAAATCAAGTTGTAACCAAGTCAGACTTGGGCTTGGGCAGTAGCTGACTGCCTTTCTAAAAACTAGGAGTATATTATGAATCGATACCTTTTTGAAAAAGGGCAAACATTTAGCATTCGGAAGTTGACTGTAGGTGTGGCATCTGTTATCGTGGGACTGGCATTTTTTGCTTCTGGAACCGTGCGTGCAGACGAAACGTCTCCTGCCACAACATCCAATTTAGATCAGCAAATGAAACAAGTCGCAGATATAGAAGAGACCAAGGCTGAACCAGTCAAAAAAGAAGGTCGTGTAGAAGCTGAAAAACAAGAAACACCTGTTGCAGATACTAACAGTGCTGACTTGCTACCTGAAGACATTCAGGACCGTGCCTATCCAGACACACCTGTCAAAGAACTCGATACGACTACTATCGTTGACCAAAAAGCTAGTCCATCAGTAGAAACTAAGAGCATTCTAAAGGACAAGGAAGAAGCTCCAAAAGAAGCTGAGACCGGAAACCGTGCCATCATTAACGGTGGACAAGACCTCAAACACATCAACTACGAGGGACAACCTGCTACTGCTGCTACTATGGTTTACAGCACTTACAATGCAGGAGAACAACGCTACCTCGTTTCAGGCTCCGGAATCTTTGTAGCCCCTAACCTGATTCTTACCGTTGCTCATAACTTCCTAGAGGCCAATAAAGAAACTGGCGAAGGTCACATTCGTGGTGGAAAATCTGCCCAGTTCTACTATAACGTTGGTTCAAACAGCGAAAAGAAAAACTCACTGCCATCTTCTGGAACTACGGTTTTATTCAGAGAAAAGGACATCCATTTCTGGAACAAGAAAGAGTTTGGAAAAGGTTATAAGAACGACCTTGCTCTTGTAGAAGCTCCTATTCCTCTTCCGATTGCTAGTCCAAACAAAGCAGCAACCTTTGCGCCTTTAGCGGATTACAAGACGCATCAGCCGGGAGAAGCCATCAGTACGATTGGCTACCCAACTGACTCGAGCTCAAAAGAACTGAAACAACCTATCCTAGCCGGTCAGCTTTACAAGGCAGATGGGACCATCCGATCTGTTGAGTCCTATGATGATAAGGGAACGACTGGTATCACCTACAAAACCACTTCTGTATCTGGTTTGTCTGGTGGCGGGATTGTCGATAGCCAAGGAAAAGTTCTGGGTGTCCATCAACACGGAACCGTTGACAACGGTGTCGCTGAAAAGGATCGCTTTGGTGGCGGACTCGTCCTTTCACCTGAACAACTGAAATGGGTGAAGGACATGATTGCCAAGTATGGTGTGAAAGGCTGGTACCAAGGTGATAACGGAAATCGTTACTACTTTACTGATGAAGGACGTATGCTTCGGAACGAAACAGCTGTTATCGGAAGCAACGAATATTCCTTCAATCAAGATGGGATTGCTACCTTGACCAAGGGAGTTGAATACGGCCGTGTTGTTATTCAACACGAAGACGAAGAAGGAAATCCTGTCAAAGATAATGACACCTTTATCGAACAGACAGCTGTTGATTCGCCATTTGACTATAATTTCAAAAAAGAAATCGAGAAAACGGACTTCTATCAGAAGAATAAAGACAAATACGAAATTGTATCCATTGATGGCGTAGCAGTCAATAAACAACTAAAGGATGTTTGGGCTGAAGATCACAATGTTGTCAGCAAAGCGCCTGCCGGTACACGTGTCATCAAGGTAGTCTATAAAGTCAACAAAGGCTCTTTCAAAGTTTACTACCGTCAAAAAGGAACCACTACTGAACTAGCTGAGGCGACAGTTGATAACAATGAAGGCCAAGAGTATGAGGTTTCCTTTGTCAACACCTTCCATGCAAAAGACATTTCTGGCTACCGTCCAGTCAAGACTAGCCTGGAAGCAACCATCCAGCAAAAAGGGGTGAATGAAGTCGTCTTTGAATACGAGCCAGTCGCTGATACAGCTAATCCAACGACTCCGACTCCACCAGTGGCTCATCCAGAAGATAAGGAAACTGAGATTGGCAATCATGGACCTCTTCCAAGCAAGGCTCAACTCGATTACCACAAGGAAGAATTGGCAGCCTTCATCCACTACGGAATGAACACCTATACCAATTCTGAATGGGGAAATGGGAAAGAAGACCCCCGATACTTCAATCCAACCAACTTGGATACTGACCAGTGGATTCGCACTCTGAAGGAAACGGGCTTCAAACGAACCATTATGGTTGTTAAACACCACGACGGATTCGTTGCTTACCCTTCTAAGTACACCAACCATACCGTAGCTGCTAGCCCATGGAAAAATGGAAAGGGTGACCTTCTCGAAGAAGTTTCCAAGTCTGCTAGCAAGTACGACATGAACATGGGTGTTTACCTATCCCCATGGGATGCCAACCATCCTAAATACCATGTTGCAACCGAAAAAGAATACAACCAATACTATCTCAACCAACTGAAAGAAATCCTTGGTAATCCGAAATACGGTAATAAAGGGAAATTTATCGAGGTTTGGATGGACGGTGCGCGTGGTAGCGGTGCCCAAAAAGTAACCTATACTTTTGATGAGTGGTTCAAATACATCAAAGAAGCCGAAGGAGATATCGCTATCTTCTCTGCTCAACCGACAAGCGTTCGCTGGATCGGAAATGAACGGGGAATCGCAGGTGACCCTGTATGGCATAAAGTCAAACGGGCCAACATCACAGACGATGTGAAAAACGAATACCTCAACCATGGTGACCCTGATGGTGATATGTACTCTGTAGGGGAAGCTGATGTTTCGATCCGTTCAGGCTGGTTCTACCATGACAACCAACAGCCGAAATCACTCAAAGAGTTGATGGATATCTACTTCAAGTCTGTTGGTCGTGGAACCCCACTCCTTCTCAACATTCCACCAAATAAAGAAGGAAAATTCGCAGATGCAGATGTGGCTCGCTTGAAGGAATTCAAGGCAACCCTAGACCAAATGTATGCGAATGACTTTGCCAAAGGTGCCACTGTAACAGCAAGTTCTACTCGTCAGAACCACCTCTACAAAGAAAGCCACCTGACTGACGGTAAAGATGATACTAGCTGGGCACTCTCAAATGATGCCACAACCGGTAGCTTTACAGTCGATTTAGGACAAAAGAGACGCTTTGACGTCGTTGAACTCAAGGAAGATATCGCCAAAGGTCAACGTATCTCTGGTTTCAAGATTGAAGTTGAAATCAACGGACGCTGGGTGACTTACGGTGAAGGTTCAACTGTTGGTTACCGTCGCTTGATTCAAGGTAAACCTGTAGAGGCACAAAAAATTCGTGTAACCATCACAGGAGCACAAGCTACACCAATCTTGAACAACTTCTCTGTCTACAAAACGCCAAGTAGTATTGAAAAAACAGACGGCTATCCTCTTGGACTGGAATACCACTCAAACACAACTGCGGATACAGCCGGAACAACTTGGTACAATGAATCTGAAGGGGTTCGTGGCACTTCTATGTGGACCAATCAAAAAGATGCCAAAGCAAGCTATACCTTCACAGGAACCAAGGCCTATGTCGTCTCTACAGTCGATCCTGGTCATGGAGAAATGTCCGTCTACGTTGATGGTCAAAAGGTTGCCGATGTCCAAACTAAGAATGCTAGCCGTAAACGCAGCCAAAAAGTCTTTGAGACAGGCGATTTAGCACCAGGCCAACACACTATTACCCTTGTAAACAAAACAGGCGAACCAATTGCTACAGAAGGAATCTACACCCTAAACAATGATAGCAAAGGGATGTTTGAACTTGAGTCTACCAACTACGAAGTCGAAAAAGGAAAACCAGTCACTGTTAAGATTAAACGTGTTGGTGGAAGCAAGGGGGCTGCTACTGTTCGCTTCATCACAGAACCTGGAACTGGGGTTCACGGTAAAGTTTACCAAGATACAACTCAAGATGTGACCTTTAAAGATGGAGAAACAGAAAAGACTGTTACCATCCCAACGATTGACTTTACAGAACAAGCCGACTCTGTCTTTGAATTTAAAGCCAAGCTCACTTCTGTCACTGATGGTGCCCTGCTCGGTTTTGCTACCGATGCAACCATCCAAGTGATGAAAGCTGAATTGTTGATCAAGGACCAAACAAGTTATGATGACCAAGCTAGTCAGTTGGATTACAGCCCTGGCTGGCACCATGAAACCAATTCGGCAGACAAATACCAAAAGACTGAGTCTTGGGCTTCCTTTGGCCGCTTAACTGATGAGCAAAAGAAAAAGACAACTGTCACAGCCTACTTCTACGGTACTGGACTTGATATCAAGGGCTATGTTGATCCAAATCATGGTATCTACAAAGTCTTCCTAGACGGTAAAGAAGTTCCTTACCAAGATGGAATGGGAAATGCTTCAACTATTGATGGTAAGAAATACTTTAGCGGTCGCGCAGCCCAACGCCAAGGCAATCAAACTCTGGTTAGCCTAAAAGGTCTGGACGAAAACTTGCACGCAGTCACCCTTCAACTAGATCCTGATCGAAACGATTTATCTCAAAATATCGGTATTCAGGTAGACCAATTCATCACTCGTGGCGAAGGTAGCGAACTCTACAGCAAGGCAGATATCATCCAGTCTATCTCAAAATGGAAAGATGATCTGTCCAATTTTGATCCAGCAGGCTTGAAAAATACGGCCACTGCACGCCAAGCTTTCCAAGCAAATCTAGAAAAATTGAGAAACCAACTCAGTGCTGATGTAGTGGATGTTCAGGATGTCATGTTGACGGTCAGTGCCCTACAAGATATCCTATCCAAGGATGAGAACTATCAAAGAGGCCAAGAGGAGCCTAGTCCAGAGCAACCGGAACAGCCAGAAGAACCTGAGAAACCTGACCAGCCTGAGCAACCAGCTCAACCAAAACAACCGGAAATTGAGTACGATAAGGCTATGGACAGCTTGACGAAAGCTATCGAGAAAAAAGTCGCTGAGCTTGGATCCAATAAGGAAGCTAAGAAGCAATTATTAGAAATTGCTGACCAAGCCATTGCTGCAATCCAAGAAGCGAAAACTCAGGAAGCAGTCAATCAAGCGCTAAAAACTGCTCTCGAACAAATCAACAAGCTCGAAGCAGCTCAGCCTGAGAAACCTGCTGAACCGGAAAAACCAGTTCAGCCTAAAAATCCGACTCAACCTGAGAATCCAGTTCAACCTGAGAAACCTGGCCAGCCTGAGCAACCAGCTCAACCAAAACAACCGCAAATTGAGTATGATCAAGCTATGGACAGCTTGACAAAAGCTATCGAGAAAAAAGTAGCTGAGCTTGGATCCAACAAGGAAGCTAAGAAGAAATTATTAGAAATTGCTGACCAAGCCATTGCTGCAATCCAAGAAGCGAAAACTCAGGAAGCAGTCAATAAAGCGCTAGAAACTGCTCTCGAACAAATCAACAAACTCGAAGCGGCTCAGCCTGAGAAACCTGCTGAACCTGAAAAACCAGTTCAGCCTGAAAATCCGACTCAACCTGAGAAACCTGCTCAACCTGAGAAACCTGCTCAGCCTGAAAAGCCAGCTCAACCTGAGAATCCAGTTCAACCTGAACAACCTGCTCAACCGGAAATTCCAGCTCAACCGGAAAAGCCGACTCAACCTGAGAATCCAGTTCAACCTGAACAACCTGCTCAACCTGAGAAACCTGACCAGCCTGAAAAGCCAGTTCAGCCTGAGAAACCTGCTCAGCCTGAAAATCCGACTCAACCGGAAACTCCAGCGCAACCTGAGAAACCAATTACTTCTTCAAGTCCTGAGGAAGGGGTTAAAGACCTTGTCTTTACACTTCCAAGCTTGGAAATCGTCAATAAGGTCGTACCGTTTAAGACGATTCGTCGCGAAAACCCACAATTAGACAAAGGAAAAGAGCAAGTTCTATCAGAAGGGAAAGACGGTCTCTTAGTCGAATATGTTGAAGTGAACGGTAACAATCGCAAGGTTCTCCAAACAGAAGCAACTCCAGCTCAAGATCGAGTGATTGAGGTAGGTAGCAAACAATGCTCAGTTGGTACAGAAGCGCCACCAGTTGTGACTCTTCCTGAGTATGTTCTACCAAGAGAGACTGAAAAACCGACTCCAGCCGTAACAGATAATTCATCAGCAAAAGATGAAAAAGCTCCTGTTACAGCTACGGTCAAAGAAGAAAAGGAAAAAGAACTCCCTGCAACTGGGGAACAAGAAGCAACTGCCTTCCTCTTCTTGGCAGCCATTACTTCAATCTTGTCTCTCCTCATCTTCCAAAAGAATTTCAAAGACTAATAACCCTCTTTGATTGATTCTTTCTAATTATTCAGTTCCCCCGTTGAGAAGACCAAATGGTCTTCTCTTTTTCTATCTATAAAATAAAAAAACATCCACAAATGTACATGGATGTTTTGGTATGACTCTATAAAGTGAGATGATCATTGAAGATAGCTGTTCTCAAATCCAACCACGTTTTCAAATAAACGCTCATCTAAAAAAGAAAGTGCCCCTTGCCTTATCTCATCATCAATACCTATCATAAGTTTCTGCAAGAACTCCACATATAAAGGATAACGTTTCGAATTCCAATACCATGAGATTTTCTAACGCTCATAAGCCATCTTTCCTAGATCGGACTTCCCTCTCTCACATCTAGATCTACTGACTACTATTTTTGAGTCCAGCATATGCATAGGTTCGATTTCTGGGGCACTCTTTTTCTGTCACTAGCCTAAAATAAAAGCGATGCTCCCGCCCATCCTTGGCATTTTCCTTGTTCAAGACGAAGTAGTTCTTCTGATTCATTGCCATGGTTCGTAGGATATCATCGATCAAAAAAGTCAAGGGAACATTCATGGCAGAGTATTTTTGGAAATCCTCTTCAAAGCGGATGTAACTATCTGAAAAATAATCCATCTGTAGTTTGTTTTCATACAGCTCTTTTCTAGTCATAAACTTCCTCCTCCCACAGTCGAATTTCGAGGATATCTACAATCTCTACCAGCCTATATCCCTCATTTGTCCTAATAGATAGAGTTTGAGGTGATAATTCGCTCACTTTACCGATGATCGTCATTTTTTGCTTTCTTTCCTTGACAACAAAACATCCCTTTAATTGACCAACATAAAGCTGAGAAAGCAGGCGTAGCTTCTCAACTAAATTCAAATTCGTCGAAAAATCAACACGATTTTTTTCTTCACCAAGCGAGCTAGTATGCTCTGAGAGGAAAAAGCCCATCCACTTCTGCATCCCTGGATCTTGATAGTCTCGCGCAGATTGAAAAGGTAAGTAAGAACGATCAATCATTGTAATCCA
This sequence comes from Streptococcus oralis, assembly GCF_026782345.1. Classification (GTDB taxonomy): domain Bacteria; phylum Bacillota; class Bacilli; order Lactobacillales; family Streptococcaceae; genus Streptococcus; species Streptococcus oralis_CK. The sequence goes on from NZ_JAKUWI010000003.1 coordinate 53,516, forward strand.
TCTAATCCTCCAGCAGAATGCCCACCAATCAGCTTGCTTCTGGCAAGACTCCTAGAGGCTTCTTCCAGTGCATTGGCCTTTAAGAGAGAAGTGAAGCCAAATTGTTCCCGAATGGAGTCAATAGCCGTCTGGAGCCTTTCTTCTTTTTCTAACTTGTCAACATCATCAAAAAGAGAGATCAAACCAAAGGACTCGTCCACAAATCCTGAATAGTTGACTCCGACACTTCTGACCGCTCCAGAAGTGTATTTATTATGAAATAGCTTCAAAACATAATCCGTTAAGACAGCTGTATTATTGGTAGGTTCGACCTTCATTTGTGTGTGAATAGACGGCCTAACCTCCTGTTTAGAGAAACCGACATAGATAGAGACAAGGGTTGTTTTCTTTCCCGCCCTTCTCAATCTAATAGCCACCTGCTCTGCCATTTCTCGGAGAATAATTTCAATATCCCGTAGCTTCACGTAGTCTCTCGGCAAGATTTGAGAATTCCCCAATCCCTGGGACTTGGCTTTATAGGGCTTATGAACATTGCTTTCATCAATCCCGTTAGCATGAAACCACAAACGCAGGCCAGCCTGACCCAGAGCTTTCTTTAGCTGGTCTGGATTGCTGGTGGCCAATTCCTTGATGGAAAAAATCCCCAGAGCATGCAAGCGTTTCTCCATCCGCCTGCCAATCCCCCAAAAGTCCGTCATCTCGGAAATGGCCCAGACTTTCTCTTCCACATCCTGATAAGACCAATTGGCCCTCATGGTCGGGGTGTGCTTGGCCTCATTATCCAGAGCCAACTTGGCCAGTAAGGGATTGGCATTGGACATACCCACCGTAGAGTAGATCCCTGTCTGCCTCCAAATATCCCTCTGGATACGAGCAGAAAGCATATCCAGCTTGTCTTTGCGAGAAATCTGCCTGTCTGAGATGAAATAATTGAGCGAACTAGTCAGGTCAATAAAGCCCTCATCGATAGAGTAGGGATAAATATCATCTGGACTACCATAGTTTTGAAAGATTCGCTGGATTTCCATATTGACTGCGATGTACTCGTCCATCCGAGGAGGGACAATCAAGGTAACTTGGGCCCAATCTTCAATATAGCGCACATAGTCTGAATCTGTAGGCAACCCCTGCTTTCTGGCATTATAGTAGGAAAATTTGCGCGTTTTGATATCAAAAGGCAGATCATAGGCCCGACCAACATTGGACTTGCCAAAAATCTTCTTAAACATGGGAGAGGAAGCTAAGATAAGGCCAGTCGAATTATCCGCGCGACTCATGACACAAAGCGAAGTCTTCAGCGGATGCAAGCCCCTTTTCACACACTCGACACTGGCATAAAAGGATTTCATATCGACAAAGGCAATATCACTCTTGGGCTCTCTGGAATAATCAAAGTAGCCCATAGGCTAACCCTCCATCGGCACAAAATTCCCAACGATAATCCCTACAATCCGAGGATCATCCTCATAGGAGATGAAAATGTCCTTGTATTTTGAATTGATCGATACCAGACGCAAGCCATCTTCCTCCCGATAAACCCGTTTGATATAGGTCTGGTTGTTGCAGACCACTGCATAAACCGCCCCATCATAATCAAATCCTGTTTCCCGGATCAGAGCCACGGATCCATTTTGATATTTAGGTTCCATAGAGTCCCCAGACACCCAGGACGCAAAATCATGGGCTAGTTCCTCATTAAAGTAAACCGTATCAAAATTCTGGTCACCGTAGACCGATGCCCCGATCCCTGCTGACATGCGTTCATAGACATGATACTCGTAGAGACGCTCTGGCATGGTCGTCACTTTCTGAGTTTGTTCTTCTTTAGCCAGGTTGCGAGCATAGAGCACAACCTTGTCCTTCCCTTGCTTGGAGAGGCTATTGTAGAGACGAACAATCTCAATCTGAGTAAAATACCCTTTTGCTACTTTTAAAATGTTCTCTAACTGGGTAACCTTCTCCTTGGATGGTTCCTTGATTCCACGTTCCCAAGCAGAGTAAGCCTGAAAACTAATGCCCAGTTGCTCTGCAATTTCCTTCTGTGTCAATTTTAACTCTTTCCTCCGAGCCTTGAGTTTTTCTGGCTGATACATACTTCACCTCCTAGTGTAATGCTTTATTGAGAATATCTCCCTTAGAAAGACAAATCGACGGTTGAGTTTACACCCCTTAAAACTCAACCAATTTGATTTAGTTTTATTATATAAAAAAAGTGGACGATTGTCCACTGGGAAAATCAAATTTTAACAGATACACCCGGAGATTCTGAACAAAAAACTGGACTAGACCTAGCAACTCCTACTCTAATTTTTGCAACAGCTTTACAACTTGCCGATTATCTATCCTCACATAGTATACACCACTATCACTGACAAGTTTATCCTCTTTATACTTAGCAATTTTGACAGCATAAAGACCGCGTGGTAGGGGTTGGTTGGCAAAAAATTCCTTCATGAGTGCTTCAAGCTCTTTAAGATAGTCATCATAGCTCGTATCACTATAACCTGTAAATAAGAACTCACGAAGTTGATCAAAATTTCGATTATAGAGAACATCAACTCCCGATTTATTTTTATCAGAACTAAGGTCCAAAATTTTTTTATTTCATCAAGCCAATTTGGATTGCTAAACATCATCAGTTCAGTGATAAACGAACGCAAAGATGTTTCTACTTCATGTAATAAAGAATAAGCTCTGGAACTATATACTCTTGAAATACCATCTGCTAAAAGTAAAACTTTATCATTATTAAACTTACTAAAAATTCTATTTATCTCTCTATTAACTTTCTCAGCACTCTCCAATTTATCAAATGTAATTTCTATTGTAAAATATGAATTACTAGAATATTGTTTTTTCTCTATTGATTTTATAGAACACATCCCCTCAAATTCATTAAACTTGAGAATCTGTTGATTCGAATCTATTTTTATACTTGATCGTGATTGAAGTAAATTAATTAGTTTATTCTCTCTATCTAATTCTGGCTCCAGTATAAATAAATATTTCAATTTCACATTATAACTATTCTCCAAAGATACCTAATTTATGCAAAATTTACAGTAAGTTAAAAATAATAAAAATTAAAATTAGTTGCCCCATATCATTATTTTCTATACTCAAAAACGTTGCGCTTTGTACTTAACTATAAAATTAGAAATTTCTTTAGAGAACTTTACCTTTTTTTCACACTCAGAATTGACACTACTTCTATTATTAAAATCAAAATCTTGTCCCTCTTTGAAAGGTCTTCCATTTCTAAAATATAGTGACTGCGTTTCAATCGCAAACATTTTTTCTATCTCCCTTAACTTCTGAGAATTTGATTCTTCACAAATAAAAATAAATCGATAGTTTTCAAACTTATCTTTTATCTCCCTCCCATATAAAATTTCACGATATGTAGGTAACTCATTATAATCAAACAATTTTTCTTTAAAATAATTTATATACGTTCGATTAAAAAATTTATCTTCAAATTCTTCGTTTAAAAATTTTTGAATTTCAACAATCTCGCTCATAATATTATCTTTTTTTTGTCCAACTTGTAAACAATAATATGTTTTATCTTCTGAATTTTTACGATTCCCAAAAAGGGCCCATACTCCAGGCTTTTTAAAGTTTTGCATATTTTCTACTGTTATTAAATCTACATCGTCAAATAAATCCGTCATATCAATCACTCCAGACCTAACATTAATTTTACGTTATTATATCATATTTTTGCTTTGTTGTTAAACTTTAATAATGATAAATTCTTGAATGTCTATAAACGTTGATAGTATCGTATTGATTAACGTTTTGAGGCATTTTGAGGCAACTGACTTTATCAGATTGCAGCCACATTTATTAGCGACTAAAGTCGCAACAACTGAGTCAATTGCACCAATTTAGTATGAAAATATAAAAAAGAACACCCCGAAAGGTGCTCTCTGCAAGTATAGTAATTCTCTCGAATTAACGTTTACTAAATTGTGATGCTTTACGGGCTTTCTTAAGACCTGGTTGGAAACACTTTTATTTGAATAAGTTTCAAGATTGGCTTAAAATCAATGTTTTCCCACATTTACAGAAAACAGAATTTCATCTAATTTGAATAAATTTCAGTTAAATGGTGTGAATTTTACCCTAAAAATACACGAATTGAGCTAGATTTTACCAAAAAGTTCACACCATTTGAATTGTTAATATTTTGTACATTTTATAATAGATAAAAATTTAGAATAAATCTTAGGTATCCGATTTAGATTATAAATACTTAACAATGAACATTTAATAACTCACTTCATTTCTCAAACAATCTATCTTTCATAGAAAGTTCTAAAATAATCATTTTGTTTTGTTCCTCCAATGACATCCCAGAGGATACCAACTTTTCTTTTAAAATAGCTGAAATATATTGTATTTGATTACTTTCCACTTCGTCAACTAACGCCCTAATATCATCACCTTCAATACTCTCAAGGACATCATGTACAATAAATTTAGGAGTTGTTTTATTAATTTTTCTAGCAAAAAGTTGATAAGCAATATCGTATGCAGCGATAAGGGACTTTCTAGTCCCCGTACTTGTACCTTCAGATAGTTGACCAATTGAAACTGGAAATTCATCTGTCTTGGGATTATAAAGTAAGACAGGCTGTTCTTTATTTATTCGACCTGCAACGCTCTTAAAATAACTATTAAAAATATCCATTTTTTTCTGGTATTCTACTTCATTATTTTTAACAGTCATCTCCAGTTCAGATAGTCTTTTTTCTATAGACTGTTTTTGCTCCTCAATGTTTTCTAAGCTAATAATTGTTGAATTATTTTGTACTTTTTTTATTTTTAACTCATTTAGTTGATTTAATTTATCATAATATAAATCTACTTTATTTTCTTCTACTAAAGAAATAAATTCTGAATTTTTTTCAGTCAATTCCGTCAATATATTTTCTTTATTTTCCTTTTCTCTTACCAATTCTTGAATTCTATCATTAAAATAAGACAATTTATTTCTACTCAATTGGGAATTAAATTCAACTAAATCCAAAAAAGTTTTAGTAATACTAGGCAGCAATTCTGAAATCTCTTGAAAAAAGTCATTTGCCAGTTCTTGATTAACTATTCTTTGGGATTTCTCCTCAGCCTCTTTGATATATTTTTGTAGCTGTAAAATGTCAAAATCAATTTTACTTAATTGTCGACTTATCTCCTCGTATTTTTTTCTAATATTGTTGATATGAACTCTATTTTTCTCAAATGCTTTTTTATCCACTAAATCATTTATTTCTTTTTCTAACCGATCAATTTCTTTATCAATTGCAACATTAATTTGTTTTATTTTTACAACATCATCTATAGTATTTGTTTTTTTATAATTCTCTTCCTTACTTTTTATTTTTTTTAATTCCTGTTTTAATTTACCAAGCTCTAAATCATTTTTAGGATCTGAAATATCAAACAAATAATTATATATAGCACGATATTCCGAAATATTTGAAAAATTATCTAATACTTTTAAAAATTGAGTATTATCCTTAGTCATTAAAATTCGTACAAATGACTTTATTGTGCTTCTAAAACTTGGCTTTTGAGAGCTGTTTTCAAACAATAATTCATTTAAATATTTGTTAACTTCATCATATGAAGTTTGCTCACCATTAATATATCGCTTACCTCTGTTAAACAACTCTGTCTTTATAGAAACTTCTTTAGAAGGATGGTTGAAATCATCTATTAATACCATATCAGTATAGATTTTTTGATTTTCAATGAACAATCTTAATTGTTCATTAACACTCTGTGTTTCATAATCTTTAAAAATGGCATCTTTACTTTTTGCCCCTAAACTTAAATCCAGTAGTTTTAAGCATGTTGTTTTTCCAACTTTATTATGCTTATCAGACTTCTCCGAATCCACTATAAAATTAATTCCATTTTTAAATTCTATTTTTCTCAATACAACATCAGTATTTTTACTGATAATACTCAAACTTTTAATGAACACTCTCAATATCTCCTTCATTATTAACTCTTATTTTATCTAATAGAAAAAGAAAATCTAGTGCTAAAATAAAAAAATCATAATTTAGTTCATCTTCAATTTCTTTTTGAAGTTCTATATAAAGACTTTCTATATTGACTTTCTTCTTTAAAATCAAGCCATGTACAATAGCTGAAAGATACAAAATAGTCTTTTTGGGCTCAGCATTTTTATCAAGTAATAACATTATTATCCCCCATATAAATATTTGGATTCAATAATATCTGACACTCCATGACTCCATATTGAAGAAGTGCAATAATAAATTTATCCAATTCTAGGTCATCAATTTGACTAGATAAAAAATCAGGATCTCTCGCGATTCTTTCTTTGATATCATCATGCATCTTTTTCAAACATTCATCACCATTACCTACTATCGGATTTCCTTCTGTATCTATAGGAGTATGATCCATAAAAATATTCTTTATATTTTCAACTACTCTTTGACTATCTGTGAATTCATCTTTTAGTACCTTTTCTAGTAAAATATAGTTACCGAGACCCTCTTTAAATAATCTAATATATCTCCTAGAATTATTAAATTGTAATTTTGCTTTTAATTCAGCTGGTTGTTCAAGTAAAAATTTTTCATCGTTTTGAGAGTGAAATCCTTCAACATATTTTAAAAGCTGAAAAATAGCAGTTGGAATCAATGTACGCTGCTCAATATTTGTTATGTATAAATTTTGAGTATTATTATTGCTATGATTTCCAATACTCTGAGAATTAGCCATCTATTTCCCCCTATCACCAATATTTTGCACATTATTACTACTATTATTACCTATATTTTGACTATTATTAGAATTTTTTATAATTACTTCAATGTCTTTCTTATTTTTAAGAGAAATTGCCGTAGCATATATACCAAACAACGAGCCAACTATTCCCAAAATTGTATTTACAGTTTCCATTATCTACCTCTCATATTATATACTAAATATCCTTGTGAAAATTAATGTTCCACCGTCACACTTCCCCCAGTTCTCTCAACCGTTCCTGTCCCATCTTCAACATCTCTTCCTCCACCTTACTCCATTTTCCGAAGAGGCATTCTTGTAAAACTTCTGCTGCTGAGGTTTCGTCTACTTGCGAATTATAAACACACGATTGATCTCTTTGATAAATTTGAATTTGTCTAAAGAGTTTATCCTTTTCTAACTCTCGTAAATTATCAACTAAATGTTCTACAATTCCATCATGGTGTTCTTTGGGAGTCGCTCTAGCTTGACTAGGATTTATAGCATAGAGCTCTTCATAACGTATCAAGGTACTGAGATGGGACAATTCTGGCTTGGTAGCAATTAGTGCAAGTGAGACTTGATATCCTTTAGTTATCAATAATTGTGCCGTTTTTCTAGGAACTTCTGTTGTTCTCAAGGTACCCTCGATTAACAAATGATAACCTTGTTTACTCAATTCATCTACGAGATATTCAACCATTTTTCCCGCAAATACTTTGGTATAATCCACACTATCTTTTCCATACTTTTCCTGTAGGTCAAGGTGGTTCGGATGAAAAGAACGATAACTATCTCCATCAATGATAATGATATTGCCTTGAAATTCCCTTTGTTTAATACGATGAATCGTTGTTTTACCAGCACCACTCTGTCCACCTAGCAAGATAGCCTTGGGCTGAGACGAAGTTGTTTTACCACGAGTTAAAGAACGAATGAGTCGTTTGGATGCTCGTTCAAAATCATCTTGACTAAATTCTTCTAGTTTCATTAAGCCACCACTAGATGACTAGCTTGTTCTAGCACACGTTCAATGCCATCCAGATAGCCATTATATCGCTCTACATCCTCAAAAGTTGCAACAAGATAAATCCTCGTGTTAATCAAATCAGACAAATCATCGCTCATTAGAACCCAAGGATTAGAAGTATCGTCAAATGCAATTCCTTGTTCATCTTGAAAACGATAAAGTTGCGCTAAGATATTCGCCCCTCGTTCTTTAATCACTTCAATTTTCAGAGTTAATTGATAATCTTCTACTGGTGTGAGCATTTTTTCCTCCCCTACGATATCGATATACGAAACATTAAATTTCTTGCAGATACGATCTATTAATTCTGTCGAAACTCGACTTGTTCCATTTTCATAACGACTCAGACTATTTCTAGAAATACCAACAATCTTTGCAAACTCAGGTTGAGTTAATTTATGTGTTTTACGTAACGTTTTTATATTTTCTCCAATCATGTAACTCCTCCTTTTATTTATTTCTATTATAGCATTAATAATCTAAAAACGCACCATTATTGGTGCGTTTTTAAATCTGGTAGATGAATCTTTCTTCAACCTAACCTACTGATCTCAGTATGTTAAAACTAATCCAAATATATAATTTTATCAAAAAGAGATCTTATATTTTCATCTAGATGATGGCTTACAAAAATAACAGTTTTTTCTGTCATTGAGAATAGATGTTTCTCAATTTGATACCGTCTTTCTTTATCAATCGCATCAGTTGCCTCATCAATAATTAAAATTGGTTTTTCTTCAAGATAAGCTCTAGCTAGACTAATTCGTTGCTTCTGTCCACTAGAAATGTCTTGGCTAATTTCCGATAAAGTAGTTTCCAATCCATGACTCAATCCATTAATCCAGTCTCTTAAATAAAATAATTCCAATGCTTTTTCGATTTTTGAATCTTCTATTTCTCGGCCTAATGTCAAATTAAATAAAATGGATTCGTTAAAAATATGATCTTCCAAACTAACATAAGAAATATTTTCATGAAGATCATTGAAATTCATATTTTTTGAATCGATATTGTCATAGAAGATGTGGCCTTTCGAAATTGGGATTTCACCATTAATAGCCTTTAATATAGTTGATTTTCCTGAACCAGATGAGCCTGATATTGCATACTTCTTATTTTTTTCAATTTTAACATTTAAATTATCTAAGACAATCTTACTATCACGTTCAATAGTTACCGATTGAAATTCTACTTTATCTATAAATTTCTTCCAAGTTTGTTTATTAACATTACTTTCATTAATACTTTGGTCACCTTCCAATTCAAATTTTTCAAATATTTTGTTTACAGTTTTAAACTCAGCGTAATTTGCTGTTAAGCCTGTTAAGCCAGCAAAGATAATTGATGAAAAATATTGAGAAGAAGATACAGCACCAATCGGAATCAATCGGTTAAAATATAAGACCCCTGCGTGTGTCAACATGGCAATTTGACTCACAAAACTAGTCCCATTTTGAACAGACATAAGCCCACCAAAGGTTTTTGAATATGAAACTCTGGACTTCGAATATTTTTTTGAATAAGATAAAATTTTTACGATTAAAAAATGAAGTTGATTAGCATTGGATAACATTCGAAATCCACTTAAAGAATCATCAATTGCTTTAACTAATTCTTCATTCTTCTCAGTAAAGTAAACAGCTTTATTCTCCATTTTCTTTGTAAATATTTTAGGGAGATTTACCATTAAAAGGAAGAATATCAAAATTGTAAACAATAATGAATAATGGAAACTAAAAAAGGCAATAATTGCAAAAATGATATTTAATGCTTGACTAATCATTAATTCAAGTGTTTCAAAGCCAAGATCTCGAATAGTATTGAGATCATTTGTCAGCCATGAGGTGTAGGCGCTAACACTTTTTGAGCCAAAACGTATCACACCTTTACTTTCAATGCTTTTTACAATATCTTTACGTATTTCGGTACACATTTCTTGTATGGCTTTTTCACTTGCTTTTGAGTTTTGATATATTTGCAATACCCATATTAAATTTACAGCTAAAATCGCTCCACTTAAATACAAAAATCCCTGTAAATCAAAATTTACAATTGTAGAAATTGCTTTTGCACTCAATATACCATTTAAGTAAACACATAATGAATTAATAAAAATCCAAAACAACCATATAGAATTACTTCGTTTGCATCTAATTAAATAAGTTTTTAATGTCATATTCCAGCCTCATTTAAAAATTCCAAATATTTCTTCACAAATTATTATCTTATGTTTAAGTGCAACATAAGATAATGAAGTTCCTATTTTGTCACTTAATACTCCTCAAACACTATATTCATTAAGTACTTTGTTATTGAAATAATTTCTTTCCAGTAATCTACAATACCCTTTGAATATCTTTTGTTGAATACTTATCATCGCACGAATAGAGCAGGTCAGCTAACCCGTGACAAAAACAAATCCTTCTTGATCTCTTCCCTTTTGTATTATTACATTTAATTTTAGCACCTCATGCATAACAAGTCAATACATAATATAATTATTTTGTATCTATTTCTAATTAAATACTTTTTTGTATTTTAAAACGATGTTATTTAAAAACATCGTTACATATTATTCCGTCAATTTTAAAATACATTGCTCTACTTTTAGCATCATAGGAATATTCTCATCAAGTTTGTACAAAAAACGGGCAACTTCATAATTTTCTAATGTGTTATCTTTTGATGAAATACTTTTGCTTATATTTCCCATTAATACATATAAATCTGCTAATAGATAGGTAGTTCTATAATCTTTACATTGCTTAATTGTAGTAGAAATTCTTGAAATTGCTTGTTCAGTATCTTTTTGGAGCCATAAATACCGGCATACGTTATAGTTAAATTTGATTGACAATTCTAGTTCTTCTATCGTATTTAAACTCAATTGGTTAACTCTTTCCTCTATTCGATCTCTAATTTTATTAAATCGTTCTATACTCCCAACTTCATAATAAAAATTAAATAATGTATTAGAGAATTGAAGATAGTTCAAATCAGATGTACTTAGTTGCTCAAGTACTCCCTCTAATTTTTGAACTGCCTCGTCTTTCTTTCCATAAAAATAAAAATCAACAAGTGTTTTTATCCACTCCATATAAAGTTTATCAGATAAAGATAAACGATGAGTCTTAATATTTTCTAATTCAAGTATATATTTTAAAGACTCATAATTCCGATTCATAATAAAAATACGTGCTATTTTTTTAAATTCTATTAGCTCGTCTATTTTCTGTTCAACATGTTCTTCAAAAAAATAATCCATACTGACTTTTAGTTTGCGTGATAAAGCATACAAGAAGTCTGCCCCTGGAGTATATTCTCCACTCTCTAACCGACTAATTTGACCTTGTTTGCAAATCCCTTCAGCCAATTCTTTTTGTGACATTTTTAATTCTTTTCGTCTATTTTTTAATCTTGTTGCTAATAGTGATCTCAAGCCTATGTTCCCTCCATAAATTTATTTCACTATTAATTTTAACACGAGAGATATGTATATTCAAATATATCCAACAAAAAATACACATTATAGATACTACTGAAACAGTGAATTAAAACAGCAAGCGAACTTTTTTTAGAAAACTAAAATAGAGATGGGGTGAACTTTAGTTTTTTTAACAAAAAAGACATCCAAGAGAAAATTCTTGAATGTCTGTAAACGTTGATATAATCGTGTTGATTAACGTTTTGAGAATTGTGATGCTTTACGAGCTTTCTTAAGACCTGGTTTTTTCTACATTATGATATTTATGGTAAATTATCACTAAAATCAAGTAATTTTAAGAGATAAATCCTCAATATTTACATATATAATCCTTTTGAAAATCGAGAGGTTATCAAAGGGTTATCACATTTTAGTTTTCGGAGCTTATGTAGTTGAGAAATACGAAATACTGTATCATAAAGATGATGTACAGTTTAGCAACAAATATACAGTTTCTTCGTGCCTGGACAATTTCTTTTTCTATCCTGAAGATATTTAAACAGTTCTATATATTATTTCTTGTGAGTAATTTTCATCAAAAAATTTCATAGAGTAGCTCCCTAGAATCATGGAAAAGTAGTAAAAATAGTTGTTATCCTAGTTGATTAAAAAAATCCCTGATTTCCTCATCTTTTATAAAATAATATATAATTTTCCCCTCTCTTCTAGTGCCCAAGATGTTTTGATTGGCTAGTTTACGAAGATGGTGGGAAGTAGATGCCATACTGAGATTTAGTAAACAGGCTATATCACAGACACAGAGTTCTTCAACAGCAAGAAGATAGAAGATGATATTTATCTGTTTATTATCGGTAAATTTTGTTAAAATGCGAAGTGATTTTTGGACTTTTTCCTTTTCAAGGTAGTTCGTTGCGGTTGTAATATTTTGCTGATTTATAACATTCACTTGGCAGATACTATCTTTTTTCATAATATTTTCTCCTAGCCTAATATAGTCCATAGTATGTCAAAACTGTTATTTTCAATCAGGATATATATCCCCAATCCTAAATAAACAACGGCAATAAACCATCTGCTATATTTTTCCAAAATTTCTCCAACAGAAGAGACTTGTGCCAATTTTTGGGCAGAAAAAACCAAGAGATAAATCATGACTAGAAAGGTAAGTAAAGCTACTATCAAATTTGCTAAATTTAAGGTAGTAAAATATGGAACAAAGACACCAATATTGTCAGCACCACAACTTGCAAAAGTAATCATAGCGACTAGAAATATCAGGTTTTTATTATCTTTGCGCAAACCTTCTTTGGCAATAGCTTCTCCATCAGAATCTCCTAAAAGCAAAACTTTGAGACCTAGGAAAATTGGAATCAAACCGAGTAAACCTAAAATCTCTTTACTAGGAATATAATTTAAGACAAATGCAAAAAGCAAACTTAGCAATATTAGACTAACAGAGCCTAGAAATTGTCCTAAATAGATGTTAATGATGTCTTTTCTGCTTTTTCTTTTGGCAAAAAATAACATTAGGATAATAAGTAAGTCTACGGCTGTCCCAGAATACAGGATTATTGAAGTAACAACATTTTGAATCATAAAATACCTCATTCAAATATATTTTTGAATGTATTCTAACATTAAACTTTGTAGATGTCAACTTAAAATCCACCAAAATATAGATAAGAAGTTAGTGTACCAAATATTAAAAAGCCCTGCCATCGAAATGACAGCAGGGCTTAACTTCAATATCCAGATAATATATTTATCTAAAAAAGGTACAGTTTTTATTGATTTGTAGTGCGATATAATGAGTTTCCAAAAATCAAAAATCGCTTAAAATCAATATTTTGACATCTATTGACGTGTACTGAAACCCTTACTTAACCTCTGTAAGGATATAATTACGGTACCAGTATATCATAAATAATAACAAAATCTTGACTTTCCGAAACATAATGATTTTCCCGAAAGAAAGAGATCAACCTAAAAAATTACTGTCTTACTTATGTAATGTTTCTTTAATATAATATAGAAATAAAAAGTATGTAAATGAAAAGATTTATCACATTACTTTTAGTGTCTCTATCTACAATTTTATTAATTGCATGCTCTAACCAATCAAGCAATTCTTTAGATGGCGAATACCGTTGAATAAACGAGAGTAGAAATGAAGTTGCCTTTACCATTTCAGGTAACAAAGGAAATAGCAACAAAGGAGAGGCCGACACCTTTACAATTGATAAAGACAGTGCAACAATCGAACCGACTGGCTCTAATATCATAAACCGAAAAGAGAATTATACCTTCAAGGATGACGTATTCACTGTAGATATTTCAGGAACAAAGCAGGAGTATTACAAAAAGGATAGTGAAGAAATACAGCGACAAGTAAAACCCTCAAACTATTTGATATTCTTTATACAATAAAAACGCTTTTGTACTGACCCCAAAAGTTAGATTTTTTCTGTCTAACTTTTGGGGGTCAGTACACACCCGCATAGCGGGTATTTTTTTGTCTCGCACCTAGCGGAGTGAGACAGGCTAATAGTCACATAATAAAAAATTTACTTAAAGTCAGATTTTAAATACTTTAGAATAGTTCTTTCTAAAACTTACTCCCAAATTTTTTTGCTCGTATAATTCATCAGGGGTTTGGGGATACCCCAAAATTCAAATCATCCCAAAAAGTACATACACTTTGTGTATACAAATTTTAGGATGATTTTGGGAGTGTGTGTATACAGACTCTGAGCTCGCAAAGTCATATTATGTGAAATCTTTCCTTCTCGATAAAATAATCCCAAAAATCAATTTGACTGTCATTTGTGTGTACAAATATTTTAAGAAGATATATAAAAAACGCTGCAAAATTTTTAACAGCGTTTCCTTATTTTAAAATTCTCATATGTCTTTCTTTTTTATGGTTAGCATCATAGTATTCCAGCATCGCATGATACAAACGAGCCTTCGTTTTATCTTGTTGTTTAATTCCATGAAGAAATAATTCTGCTCGCTTTAATTTCAATATGTATTCACATATCTGATCAAAATCCTTATCCATATTACTTTTGAAAATAAACATCTTTTTCCTCCATCACATCAACTATTTTTTGCATCAAAATAGACATATCCATTTTGTTTTCATAGCTTATTCTCCCAACTACAGTTGCAAGACGGGCTATAGAATTGATATTCTTTCCGACTTGTTCCAATTCTTCTGTTAAAGGAACTAAACCTTCAAAAGAGACTTTTTGGATGTTCAAATCTGTTCGTATTAATTTTTGTCTAGCAAACTCAGAAAAATTACGAATATTTTCCTTCCTCATACAATCATTTAATTTTTTATTTTCTTCTTCCGTCAAAAACACCTGTTTCAACACAGATTTTATTCTCATGGTCCTATCACCTCGTTTTCTTATTTAGTCGTTTTACAAGTTCTTTCACTTGTTTACTTGTCTTCTTTTCATATTCTATCATCAGCTCAACGCAGTAGTGAAATATCCTTACATTATCCAAATCTTCACTTTGTTCTGCTATTCTTTCTAACTGACGTAAGTTATTGATAATTCTTCTAACTTGAAATATAAAGTCATGATAAAATTCAAAATCAAATTGAAGATAAATAGGCGAACTCTTAAACAACATTTTCCTAGCATAAGAGGAAAAATTTAGATGGTTTGTCATTTCAATCAAGTTATTCACTATTTCATTCTGCTCTTCAGTGATATAACATTTCTTTAGAACAGTCCTATATCTACTCATTTATCATATACTTCTTTCGGGCATTTTCATGGGCAATAGCTTTGCACTCCAGCATACGTTCCTGCTTTAAATTCTCCATAGACTTAAATAAATACGCTAAAGGAGAAGTCGCATCCTCAGGAATCCGTTCAATCATGTTAATAACTTCATCACTAGTTACATACCCACTAGCCAAATACTCGCCTATCTTCATCTTCTGAGCATGTGTTAAAGTGTAATTGTTAGGATACAAAAATCTATCATTGTACTTATAAGAAATGGATTCTAACAAAGAATAATATTTGGGTGGAATATAAGTTTCAGACTTTCTAGAACTATTATCCAGTATATTCTCAATCTCTTTCTTATTCTTATTCTTGTTCTTAATCTCTTGCGTTACATTATCATTTTCATCCGTTACTGTAACGTTACAGTCTAAAACGAGTTGTGGCTCGCCTGTAATTAGTGCTTTTTGTTTTTGTCTATGACGAGCAACACGTTCCCTAGTTTGTTTCCTAATCTTTTCTAGTCCATCTATATTCTGATGTTTCTCCCATTTTGGAATGGTAATAGCGCCATCTATGATTTCTATCATGCCAAATTCTTCAAACATACTGAGAGCTAATTTTACAGATGTAGCCTTTCGTCTAAACACTGTTGAAAGCATCTCTTCTGTGTAATAAACCTTGTTCCCTAGACTTAATATGCCACTATTATTTTGCTTTCCTGCAAGCACCAGAATTTTAAACCATATTACAATAAGAGTATCTCCTTCTGGCATTGATTCTATTAGCTGAATTTTTTCATCATCAAATATATCTGTTGTTATCTTGATCCACTGAACACCATTCATACGAGTACCTATCTTTCATATTGCTTCAACCATCGTGTTACTGCTCTTTTATCGTATAAAGTCACTCCATCAACCACCATGGTTGGCATTCCTTCTTTCGTCCATTTTTGGATTGTTGTCGTAGATACATCTAACCACCTAGACAAACCTGACATACGAACCATAGGTTTATAAAGTTCTTTATCTTCAAATACTCTTGCTACAGCATTTGAAATCATCTCATCATAGTGAGCACGTAATTGCTTCTCTAATTCTTTAGGAAGCTGGACAACTAAAGTAGTTTCCGACATAAATTCACACCTCATTTCTAAATTAAATAAGCTCCGAAACCATTTAATTTGTTATTCATTTTGAATTATATATCCTTTTTGAATTTTTGTCAAGCTTTTTTATTCAAAAAGAATAAAATGTGTTATAATGATAAAAAGGAGGTTCTTATGACGAATCATATTACTAAACTGATAGAAAATAGCGGAAAAAAATTGACAGAAATTAGCGAAGCTACAAATATAGCCTATCCTACACTTTCTGGATACAATCAAGGAATCCGCAAACCTAAAAAAGATAATGCTGAAAAATTGGCAAAATACTTTAATGTTTCCGTCGCTTACATTATGGGACTTGATAGCAACCCACACGCTCCATCAAATCTTAAAATTGTTACAGATAGTTTCAAAACATCTAAAATTGGTTCTGTGACACCTTTTAAAAGCGATATGGAGAAGTTAAAGAAGAGTATCGAATTTGGCGAAAGGGCATTAACACTACCACTTGATGATAGTTTTTCAGATGAATTTCGTCATATATTCTCAGAATACCTAGCAGAGAAAAACAAACGTTTTATGTCTGAGTTTATAGACTATATGAATCACCAAAATAAAGATTCTAAAGTTTGGCAGAGCTGGATTAAAACAGACGAATACGCTATCCGCCAAGAAGATAGAAAAAATAGATAGACACTCATTTCTCGATTACATAAGCTCCGAAAACTTAGATACGGAGAAAAAATGTCTATACACAAATACAAAACAAAAAAAGGAATCCTTTACTATGTCAGCTTTTACATTGGCTTAGATGCTTATGGAAAGAAAAAAAGGCACTTAAAGAGAGGGTTCAAAACCAAAAAAGAGGCAAAATTGTACGAAGCTCGTTTAGAAGCTGGTGTCGTTGCCCCCACAGTAAGTACCGACAAACCTAACCCCCAAGTCACTTATAAAGAACTTTATCAAGAATGGTTTAAGGCCTATGTTGGTACCGTTGAAGAAACAACTTCTTCCCAAACTAAGAATATCTATCGAATACATATTCTACCAATATTTGGCGATAAATTTATTGACCAAATCAGTCCTTTAGACTGTCAAAACTTTATTACACAAAAATCTCAGACTTTCAAAAATATCAAACAGATAAAATCCTATACCTCAAAAATTTTTGATTTTGCAATCAACATGAACTACATTGATCGAAATCCAATGAAGAATGTTATCATGCCTAAAATCAAAAAAACTAGATCAGATAATTTTTGGTCTCTGGAGGAATTACATCATTTCCTTGATATAGTGAAAGAAACTGAGCCATTTAAACATTTTGCTTTATTTAGACTGCTTGCATTTAGTGGACTACGAAAAGGGGAGTTATACGCTTTAAAATGGGCTGATATTAACTTTGACAGCAATCTATTGAACATAGATAAAAGTCTAGGAAGAATTGACGGTAAAGCGATTGAAAAGAGCACAAAGAATGAATCTTCAGTTCGTACAATCTATCTTGATGATGAGACAATCGATATTATTAAGCAATGGAGAAATTTCTATCTGAAAGAACAATCTCAGCTTCCTCTTACAAAGCTGAATATTAGTGATGAATATATGTTCTCTTACATATCAAGTAATGACAAAATTGAACCTTTGCATGCTGATTACATTAATAACGTACTGAATCGAATTATTAAAAAGCATAAATTAAAACCAATTAGCCCACATGGGTTTAGACATACACATGCAACACTTATGTCTGAAATTGGAATCGATCCTTCTAATACATCAAAACGTCTCGGTCATGCAAGCAGTCAGGTGACATTAGATGTCTATACTCACACCACAAAAACTGGTGAGAAAAACTCTATTGACAAATTTGCAGACTATCTCAATAAAGCAAAATAAATCATGATTTTAAAAATTTAGAAGAGGTTATCAGAAGGTTATCACAAAGCTATTTGAGCTCAAAAATCGACAAAAAAGCACTTTGCAAAATTTTTGCAAAGTGCTTTGAAACGTTGATATAATCGTGTTGATTAACGTTTTGAGAATTGTGATGCTTTACGAGCTTTCTTAAGACCTGGTTTCTTACGTTCAACTTTACGTGAGTCACGTGTAAGAAGTCCTGCGCGTTTCAATGAATCGCGGAAATCTGGGTCTACTTGAAGAAGGGCACGAGCGATACCGTGACGGATAGCTCCTGCTTGACCAGCGTATCCACCACCTACAACGTTAACGAAAACGTCGTATGAACCTACAGTTGAAGTAACTGCGAATGGTTGGTTGATAACGAGACGAAGGTCAGCGTGTGGGATGTACTCTTCAACATCTTTTTTGTTAACAGTGATTTTACCAGTTCCTGGAACAAGGCGAACGCGTGCAACAGCGTTTTTACGACGTCCAGTACCTGCATATTGTGCTTGTGACATACTTTATTGTTCCTTTCCTTAGATAAGTCCTGAAATATCAAGAACTTCTGGTTGTTGTGCAGCGTGAGTGTGCTCAGCTCCAACGAATACTTTCAATTTCATACCTTGAGCGCGGCCAAGAGTATTGTGTGGAAGCATACCTTTAACTGATTTTTCGATCAAACGTACTGCATTTTTAGAACGAAGTTCACCAGCAGAGATTTGTTTCAATCCACCTGGGTGGTTTGAGTGAGTGTAATAGATCTTATCAGTTGCTTTTTTACCAGTCAATTTAACTTTTTCAGCATTGATAACGATTACGAAGTCACCTGTATCAGTGTGTGGTGTGAATGTTGGTTTGTTTTTTCCGCGAAGTACGCTAGCAACAACTGCTGAAAGGCGTCCAAGAGGTACATCAGTTGCGTCAACAACGTACCATTTGCGTTCTACTTGGCCTGGTTTAGCCATGAATGTAGTTTTGTTCATGATTTCTCCTATATGAATATCGTTTTTGTTTACTGGGCGGATGTTCCGGTCCGCGGGGTATTTGAAAGGTTCCGGGGCCTTACAAATGGGGTAAACAATACCATCTACTATCATACCAAATTTTACTACTAAAAGTCAATAGATATGAAAAATATTTTTGCCGATTTCAGTGTTTAACATCTAGAAAAACCTCGCTTTTGCGAGGCTCTCCTATTTATAAGCTAAGGCACGTTTAAAGGTTTTCCAGATTCCCAAATCATCCGTTTGAAGGACTAGACTAGCATACATGCGTCCGATAAAGGCTGTTGCAGTTACTGCAAAAACAACCGTTATGGCAAGTGAAATCCAAGCTTCTAGACCACTTGCATACCCATTAATAGCTCTAAATGGCATAAAGAAGGTCGAGATGAAAGGAATATAGGAACCAATTTTCAGAACTAAATTGTCTCCTGCAGCACCTAGAGCGGTCACTCCAACGAATCCTGCGATAATCAAGATCATCAGTGGCGACAAGGCCTTTCCTGAATCCTCAGGGCGAGAAACCATAGAACCTAGGAAGGCTGCCAAAACAACATACATAAAGAGACTAACCAAGACAAACAATAAGGTATTAAGCGAGAAGGCATCTCCTAGATGATTTAAAATACCAGATTGAGCTAAGATTGGTAGGTCTTTAAAGAGAAGAATGGCAGCCAGCCCACCCACGACGTAAATGCCAATATGGGTCAAAATCACAAGAAGCAGAGCCAGCATGCGAGCATAGAAATAATGACTAGCTCGGATACTAGAGAAGACCACTTCCATGATTTTGGTTCCTTTCTCGCTAGCCACTTCCTGAGCAGTGACACTAGCATAGGTAATCAAAATCATATAAAGGAAGAAACCAAGCCCTGCGGCCGCAATGGTTTGAACAATTTTTTTGTTTTCCTTAGATTCATCAATCTTCTCAGTAAAGTCAACGGTTTGACTCAGGCGCTTTTCCTGCTCTTGAGACAAATTAGCTGCCGAGCGATTAAGTTGGTATTGAAGCTCATTGAGTTTATTGGTTACTGCTAGCTTGATACCACTTTCAAGAGAAGTTTCACCATGATAGACGGCCTTGAGGATGCTGTCCTCTTGGTCAATGGTTAGGTAACCCTTGATTTTCTCATCTTTGATAGCAGCTTGGGCACTGGCTTCATCCTTGTAATCAAAGTTGATACCATTGGTACCCTTGAGTCCCTCAGCTACAGATGGCACTGTTGTTACTACCGCTACCTTGCTATTTTTAGCCATCGAAGAATTTTGGAGATAGCCGATTCCTGCAGATAAAGCCAAAAAGAGGAACGGCGAAATCACCATGAAGAAGAAACTCCACGACTTGACATGCCGAAGATAGGTTTCCTTCATTACAACCCACATATTTCTCATACTTCCACCCCTGATTCTAGTTTAAAGATTTCATCGATTGTTGGAGCTTGTTGGTCAAAGGTCGCGATGTATTGACCTTGAGTGAGGATGGGGAAGAGTTCCCTTCCAGCGCTCTCATCATCTAGGATTAATTTCCAACTGCCTTGCTTGGTCAAGCTCACTTGTTTGACATGAGGAAGACTTTCCAGTTCTTCCTTGCTTCGTTCACTTGAAACAAAGAGACGTGTTTTCCCATATTGATTCCGAACATCCTGAACTGGTCCATGCAAGACCACACGCCCATCTCGAATCATCAGGATATCATCGCAAAGTTCCTCAACGTTGGTCATGACATGGTCAGAAAAGATAATAATTGCACCGCGCTCTTTCTCTTTCAAGATGACCTGTTTGAGCAACTCGGTATTGACTGGATCCAAACCACTAAAAGGTTCATCCAAGATAATCAAGTCTGGTTCATGGATTAAGGTGATGATCAACTGAATCTTCTGCTGATTCCCTTTGGAAAGACTCTTGATTTTGTCGGTCAATTTGCCCTTCACTTCCAATTTTTCCATCCATTGAGGGAGTTTTTCCTTGACTTCCTTGGCATCCATGCCCTTTAGAGTCGCCAAGTAGCGAACTTGTTCAAAGACTGTCAGCTTGGGCATAAGACTGCGTTCCTCAGGCAGATAGCCAATCCGAGCGTAGGTTTCCTGACGAATCTCCTGCCCATCCAGACTGATCTCTCCTTGATACTCTAAAAATTTTAACATACTGTGAAAAATCGTTGTTTTCCCAGCACCATTTTTCCCGACCAGCCCTAGAATTCGTCCTGGGCTTGCCTGAAAATCGACACCAAACAGGACTTGCTTGGAACCGAAACTTTTCTCTAGATTTCTTACTTCTAACATTTTCCACCTCCGAGATATGTTGCACTTATTATACTCCTTTTTGATAGCCTTTACAACATTTTGTGTCTATTTTTATCGAGATTATTTATAGTAAAAATCTACCAAATCTAAGTTTTTTAAGCGGTTCAGTGATAACTTAAGTATAGCTCATTAAAGGCTTTCTGAGATGATTCCTCTCTCAACTGTTGCTTTTCTCTTCTGAACTATCCTTTTGAAACTAAAAATCCACCCCGAAGGATGGATTGATGAGTTAACGTACTTCTGCATTCACTTTTTCTTCGAGTGATGCTTGGATTTTTTCCATGTAGCGTGCGACTTCCTCGTCCGTCAAGCTATCTTCTGGATTTTGGAAGGTCAAGCTATAGGCCATTGACTTCATACCAAGTCCTAATTTTTCACCTGAGAAGACGTCAAAGAGTTTGATATCTGTCAAACGTTTCACGCCTGCAGCTTGGATAGCGTCTACAACTTCTTGGTGAGTGACTTCTGCCTTGAGAAGTAGAGCAATATCACGACTAACAGCTGGGAATTTGGTAATTTCCACAAATGGAGCAGCCGGTTGGAGGGCAGCTTCGATGGCTGAAAGGTTGAGCTCCGCTACATACGTTTCTGGGATATCGTAGGCCTTCGCAGTGACTGGATGCACTTGGCCAAGGAAACCAAGAACTTGGTCACCGAGTGAGATTACGGCTGTACGTCCTGGATGAAGGCTAGCGATTTCAGATGTTGCTGTATAAGTTACTTGGAGTCCCAAACGAGCAAAGAGAGTTTCAAGGATTCCCTTAGCATAGAAGAAATCAACTGGAACTGCTGCTGTTTGGAAATCTTTTTCAGCAACCAAGCCTGTCAAGGCAAAGGCAAAGCTGTTGATCTCGTTTGGTAGGTCTTCTTTTGGATTGCCTGTTTGTTCAAAGACTTTTCCAATCTCGTAAAGAGCCAAGTTTTTGTTCTTACGAGCCACATTGTAGGCAACCGTATCAAGGATACCTGAGACCATATTTTGACGGAGAACGGAGCGATCCACTGTCATTGGCCACATAAGTTCTGTAAGGTTACTTGGTTGAGCTGTGAACTCAACTGCTTTTTCAGGAGTTGTTAGAGCGTAGGTAATGATTTCTGTCAAGCCTGCTCCTTCAGCAATCGTACGGACTTGGCGACGCAATTTTTGTGTTGCAGTCAATTCACCTGCTGTACCATCATCTTTTGGAAGACTGGTTGGCAAACGGTCATAACCATAGATACGAGCGATTTCTTCAAAGAGGTCCGCTTCGATGGCGATATCCCAACGACGACGTGGAACGCTAACGGTAAAGCTGTCTTCATTTCCAGAAAGACCAAAGCCAAGACGACGGAAGACATCTTCGACATCAGCGTATGAAAGTTCTGTTCCAAGGACACGGTTGACATCGGCAAGAGTTGAAGATACTTCTACATCTGAAGTGTCAAGCTCACCCGCTGAAACGATGCCCTTACGCACCGTCGCACCTGCAAGTTCTGCAATCATGCTAGCTGCAGCATCCAAGGCCTCATTGACTGTTGCCACATTGATCCCTTTTTCAAAACGAGAAGATGATTCCGAACGAAGGTTAAGGCGTCCGCTAGTCTTACGAATGGATGTGCCATTGAAAACAGCAGCTTCTAACACAACACGACTAGATTTTTCAGAGATTTCTGTAGCCTCTCCACCCATGACACCTGCAAGGGCGACTGGTTTGTCAGCGACAGTAATCACTAAATCATTTGTTTCCAACTCACGTTCTTCACCGTCCAAGGTCACCAACTTTTCACCAGCACGCGCTTCACGCACACGGATGTCATTGCCTTCAAAGGTATCCAAGTCAAAGGCATGCATAGGCTGACCAAAGTAGAGTAGAATATAGTTGGTCACGTCGACCACATTGTTAATCGGACGGATGCCTTCGTTCATAAGAAGGTTTTGCAACCATTGTGGACTTGGTGCGATGGTCACATTGTCCAAGATACGGGCCGCATAATATGGCGCCTTATCTGTTTCAATCCCTACAGAAAGAGCATCTGCTGCACTTTCATTTGTTTCTGTTAAACTGAATTTCTTAAAGCTAACTGCCTTGTCATAGATAGCTGCCACTTCGTGCGCTACTCCACACATAGATAGAGCATCTGCACGGTTTGGAGTGATTGAAAGTTCGATAATTTCATCATCCAAGTCTAGGTAAGAAAAGACTTCGTCCCCAGGAATAGCATCTTGAGGCAAGATTTGGATACCATCTGCGAATTCCTTTGGCACAACTGAGTCCGAAATACCTAATTCACCAAGTGAACAAATCATTCCGAGAGACTCTAAACCACGGATTTTCCCTTTTTTGATCTTGTAATTGTCCGCGATACGAGCTCCCGGAAGTGCCACCATGACCTTGATACCAGCACGCACATTTGGAGCACCACAAACGATTTGACGGGCTTCTTCTTCACCAACGTTAACCTGACAGACATGCAAGTGTGTTTCTGGCACATCTTCGCAAGACAAGACTTCACCGACGACAATTTTTGAGAGACCGGCAGCCGGTGATTCGACACCTTCGACCTCGATCCCTGTAGTTGACATTTTTTCAGCCAACTCTTGTGATGGCACATCAATGTCCACCAATTCTTTTAACCATTTATAAGATACAAGCATAATTCTGATTGTAAGATCTCACCAAGTAAGACCTTTTCAATTCCTTTCTTTTTCTTCGAGTCAGTCCTCACCTTCTCATCGAGAGAAAATGACTAGGACTGTATAGGACTGTGTTTCAGGTTTCAATCTTATTTAAACTGTTCTGAGAAGCGGACATCTCCTTGGTAGAATCCACGGATATCGTTGATTCCGTAACGGAGCATGGCTACACGCTCTTGTCCAAGACCAAAGGCAAAACCAGAGTATACAGTCGCATCGATGCCACTCATTTCAAGGACACGTGGGTGAACCATACCGGCACCCATAATCTCGATCCAACCAGTTTTCTTACATACGTTACAGCCTTCTCCACCACACTTGAAGCAGGAAACATCTACCTCAACAGATGGCTCTGTGAATGGGAAATAAGATGGACGCAAACGGATTTGACGCTCTTCACCAAACATTTTTTGTACAATCAACTGGAGGGTTCCTTGAAGGTCAGCCATAGAGATGTTTTTCCCAACAACCAAACCTTCGATTTGGTGGAACTGGTGACTGTGGGTTGCATCATCCGTATCACGACGGAACACACGCCCTGGTGAGATCATTTTCAAAGGACCTTTTGAAAAATCATGGGCGTCCATGGCACGCGCTTGAACTGGAGACGTGTGAGTACGAAGCAAGATTTCTTCTGTAATGTAGAAAGTATCCTGCATATCACGAGCTGGGTGATCTTTTGGAAGGTTCATACGCTCGAAGTTATAGTAGTCTTGCTCCACTTCAAAACCATCCACGACTTGGTACCCCATCCCGATGAAAATATCTTCGATTTCTTCACTGGTTTGTGTGAGAACGTGACGGTGACCAGTCGCTACCGGACGACCTGGAAGGGTCACATCGATACTCTCGCTAGCCAGTTGAGCTGCGACTTTCTTTTCTTCCAAGAGTTTCGCTGTTTCCTCAAAGGCTGCTGTCAAGACATCACGCGCTTCATTGACGTGTTTCCCGATGACAGGGCGCATTTCAGCTGATACATCCTTCATCCCTTTAAGGATTTCAGTCAGTGAACCTTTTTTCCCAAGGACAGAGACACGCAATTCTTGCATCTCTTTTTCATTTTCAGCAGTAATCTGCTTCAAGCTAGCCAGCGTTTCTTCGCGAAGCGCTTTTAATTGTTCTTCAATAGTTGACATAATTCCTCCATCAGTCGCTCGTAGATAAAAAGAAAACCACATGCCAAAAACTCCACTCGGAGCGTTGACACGCGGTACCATCCGTTTCATCTGACAAGTCAGACCTTCATTTCTAAATCCATGTGCAAGTGAATTCACTCAGCTTTCATATAGAGAGCTTGCAGTCATGGCTCTCCTCCCTGATATACTTCCCTTGAGTTACTAGTCTTGCGGATTCCTATTCAATTACTACTTAGTTTATCAGATTTTTAGTTAAAAAACAAGTTAGATTAGACTAATTTCAATATAAAAAGGAACAAGACACAATGCATTACCTATTTGTAGGATCTGTTTCACCTGCTTTCCTTTTCAATAAAAGAGTTGCTGCTTGATTAAAACCATCACACCAGTTATACCATTTTGCTTCATACTCATCTTGAGATACGATATGATTTTTTAAATCCAGAACAGAGTAAATCTTTCTTTCCTCACAAGCTTGCGCATAGAGATAATACAGTTCATCGCCACCATCTCTATCCCACTCAGCAGAAATCGTATCCCTACCTGCCAATAAAGCCTGATAAGCCCTGTGATGCCCGTCTGTAATCAACAAGCAGTCTCCGAATGCAAGAACACTGATTGGAGCAACATTGATTATTTCTGCCGACTGATAAAGTGTCTGGATGCCTTCTAGTTTCTTTTCTGATAAGTATAGTTGAGTCGGATGGAGATCTGTTATATTGACTCTCATTTCTTTCTCCTCAAAGGAATTTGATACTCACTTCTGCTTGCCTTTAAATCGCCATTGGAATCGAAGCTTGTCATAGAAAGGAAATTCGATAAACAAGATCCCCAAACCCACACAGAGACTGGCAAGAACATCTGATGGGTAGTGAACTCCCAGATAGACTCTTGATGCCAGCACACTGACTAGGTAGAGGCCAAGGACGATTTGCACGATTTTTCTCCAGACTGGATTTTTAATCCGCTGACTGAGAATGACAATCAGAGTGCCTACCATCAAGGTTACAGCCAGAGAATGGCCACTTGGAAAAGAAAAACCCTTCTCCTCTACCAAGTGTAAGATAGCTGGCCGTGGGCGCTGGTAGATGTTTTTGAAGGTCACGATTAAAAGACCGGCTAAGGCTAGATTACCCGCCATGAAGTAGCTTTCTATCTTCCACTGCTTACGATAAAAGATAAAGGCTGCGATGGTAACCCAGGTGATGATTACTGGGATATCAATCAAATGCGTAAGGGAACGGAACAGAACTGTCAAATAATCTGGCAAGTCCCCACGAAGGGCAGTCTGAATTGGTTGATCAAAACCGACCAGCGTTTCAGGATAGAACTTAACCATATAGCCAAGAAGGACGAAAAGTAAAAGGGCAAAACTGCCCTTCATTAAAAATGTTTGTTTATCTCTCATAATGTTTTAAGGTTGGTTTCAAGAGGACGTACAACAACCAGAATGAAACGGCAAAGATGATACCTTCAATCAGGTTAAAAGGTAAGACCATGGTCATCAAGTAGTTAGAAAGTCCTATAATTTCTCTAATATCAAAGTTGGCAAACTGCGCGTACAAAGGAACCGCATAGACATAGTTGAGAACCAACATAGCCGCAGTCAAGCCGACAGTTCCCGCTAGAGAGGCTAGTAGGAAACGAAGGGTTGTTCGTTCCTTTTTCCAAATCATAGCAAATACGATGACAAAAACTCCCAAGGCTACGATATTCATTGGCAAGCCAATGTAGGTATTCACTCCCTGGCTATTCAGAAGCAACTTCAAGAGTGAGCGCATCAAGAGAATTCCTAGAGCAGCTGGCAAATCCATCACCACCAAGCCCACAAGGACTGGCAAGATACTAAACTCGATCTTGAGGAAGGTTGCCGCTGGCAAGAGCGGAAAGTCAAAGTACATCAGCACAAATGAAATGGCTGATAAAATCGCAATGGTCGAAATTCGACGTGTGTTTGTCATAACAGGTTCCTCCAATTTTCTATAAAATCAGAAGAAGTTGGAAAGGATTCCTCTATCTATTCTCACTTTTTATATCCCAAAAGTTCCCTCTCACTCTTTTGAGCAAGCGGTTGCAATTCATCTATAAACTCATCAGAACAGACAAGGCTATTCTTTCGTCTTCTCCCATCCAGACTATACTGTCGGTTGTGGAATCACACCACATCAGCTTGCGCTCGCGGACTTCTTTAACTAAGATATTTTGGAGTAATCTAGGCGTCGCAGTCGAAGATAATACTTAAAGTATATCGAGACAAGACAAGGACGAGAAAGCCAAAATAGCTAGTCAAATTCACCGCCGGTCGGGAATCACACCCAGCCCTGAAGACCCTTTAATCATAACAAAAAACGCTTGCAAGTGCAAGCATTTTGATTATTTCAATTTATCTGCTTCATAGGTGTGAACGAGTTCGAGACCTGCAAAGTTCTGCTGGCGGAGGGCTTCATAAACAATCATGCATACGGTATTCGAAACATTGAGACTGCGGACGTGTTCATCGTTCATCGGGATACGGAGAGCTTTCTCAGGATGGTCTCGCATAAAGTCCTCCGGCAAGCCCTTGTCTTCACGTCCGAAGAGAAAATAATGGGCTTCGTCAGTCGATAAATCTGCCTCAGAGTACACCTTTTCCGCAAATTTTGAAATCAGATAGAGTTTACCCTTCATCTGAGACATGAAATCTTCCAAACTGTCATAAAAATAAATCTCTAACTTATCCCAGTAATCCAAACCTGCTCGCTTCATCTTGCGGTCATCGATAGGAAAGCCCATTGGTTTGATGATGTGGAGGGGAGAATTGGTCGCAGCGCAAGTACGCGCAATGTTACCTGTATTTTGTGGAATCTGAGGTTCAAATAAAACAATGTGATTTGTCATAATTGGCTTCCTTTTATCATTGCAAAAAAATAGCCACACTGCCCGGAGTCAAGCTCAGCAAACAGCGTGGTTAAGGCGTCGTTAACTTACCTCACAACAGGTTTGAAGTAAATCAGCGAAACTACTTCCTTAGTATAACACTTTCAGAATCATTGTCAATAGAAATGACTTGATTTTTTTACTTTTTTTGATAATATTTCCATACTTAGTCATTCTTTTTCTGAGAAAGGATATTAAATGAGCGAAATCATTTCATATAATAGACATTTCTATGAAAGGTGACTGATTTTATCTTTGAAAACTTAAAAAAAGCTTTTCTTATCCTCTGAAATGGCTTGGCAAGTGCATTTTTTGCGAAAAAAGGGTATGATAGTTACATCATGAAAAAGTAGGGTTTTTATATGAAAATTGTCCTTGTTGGTGGAGGGAAAGTCGGTTTCGCCCTCTGTCGTTCACTGGTTGCAGAAAAACACGACGTTGTCCTCATCGAACAAGATGAGGCTGTTCTCAATCATATTGTCAGTCGCTTTGATATCATGGGACTCCTTGGAAATGGAGCAGACTTTGCTATCTTAGAGCAAGCCGGTGTTCAAGAGTGTGATATCTTTATCGCTCTAACGGAACACGATGAAGTGAATATGATTTCAGCAGTACTTGCTAAAAAAATGGGCGCTAAAGAAACTATCGTTCGAGTGCGAAATCCTGAATACTCCAATGCCTATTTCAAAGAGAAAAATATTCTTGGATTCTCACTTATCGTTAACCCAGAACTCCTAGCCGCCCGTGCTATCTCAAATATCATTGATTTTCCGAATGCACTCTCAGTTGAGCGGTTCTCAGGGGGACGGGTCAACCTGATGGAGTTTGTTGTCAAAGATTCCAGTGGTCTCTGTCAAATGCCAATCTCAGATTTTCGTAAAAAATTTGGCAATATCATTGTCTGCGCTATGGAACGAGACCATCAACTTATGATTCCGAGCGGTGATATCACCATTCAGGACAGAGATAGAATTTTTGTTACTGGGAATCGTGTGGATATGATGCTCTTCCATAACTATTTCAAATCACGTACAGTGAAAAGCTTGCTCATCGTTGGTGCTGGAAAAATTGCTTATTACCTACTTGGCATTTTAAAAGATAGCCGTATTGACACTAAAGTTATCGAGATTAATCCTGAGAGAGCTCGTCTCTTCAGTGAAAAATTTCCAAATCTCTATATCGTACAGGGAGATGGAACTGCCAAAGATATCTTGCTTGAGGAAAGTGCTCCCAACTATGATGCAGTTGCAACTTTGACTGGGGTTGATGAGGAAAACATCATTACCTCTATGTTCTTAGACCGTGTTGGTGTCCATAAGAATATCACCAAGGTGAATCGAACTAGCCTTTTAGAGATTATCCATGCACCTGATTTTTCAAGTATCATCACACCCAAAAGCATTGCAGTGGATACCATTATGCACTTTATCCGTGGTCGAGTAAACGCTCAATACTCAGACCTTCAAGCCATGCACCATCTAGCAAACGGTCAAATTGAAACTCTTCAATTCCAAATCAAGGAAGCTAATAAAATGACTGCCAAACCTCTTTCACATCTGAAATTGAAGAAAGGGGTTCTCATCGCAGCCATTATCCGAAAAGGAAAAACAATCTTCCCTACTGGAGAGGATAGACTTGAGGTAGGAGATCAGTTACTCGTAACGACCTTATTACCAAATATCACCAAGATTTATGATCTGATTGAGAGGTAAAAGATGAATAAAAGTATGATTCGTTACCTCCTCTCAAAACTTCTCTTGATTGAGGCGGTTCTCCTCCTAGTACCCGTTAGCGTAGCAACCTATTATCAAGAATCCAGCCAAGTATTTACAGCTCTCTTTACAACAATTGGAATTTTAATACTTCTTGGTAGCTTGGGAATTTTACGGAAACCCAAAAATCAGCGAATTTATACTAAGGAGGGAGTCTTAATCGTCGCCCTCTGTTGGATTCTATGGTCTTTCTTTGGAGCGCTTCCCTTTGTCTTTTCAGGACAGATCCCAAGTGTCATCGATGCCTTCTTTGAAATCAGTTCTGGTTTTACAACTACAGGAGCAACCATTCTGACAGATGTCTCCGTTCTCAGCCATTCCCTCCTCTTCTGGCGAAGTTTTACTCACTTGATTGGAGGGATGGGGGTACTCGTCTTCGCGCTTGCCATTATGGACAATGCCAAGAATGGTCACTTAGAGGTGATGAAGGCTGAGGTCCCTGGGCCTGTCTTCGGCAAGGTTGTATCCAAACTGAAAAATACCGCCCAAATCCTCTATCTGCTTTATTTAGGGCTCTTCTCACTTTTTGTAGTCATCTACTATCTAGCTGGCATGCCTCTATTTGATAGCTTTGTCATCGCTATGGGAACGGCAGGAACCGGAGGCTTCACCGTCTATAACGACGGAATTGCCCACTACGGCAGCTCACTCATCACCTATCTCGTCAGTATCGGAGTTCTGGTTTTTGGGGTCAACTTTAATCTCTACTACTACCTCATGCTCCGTCGGGTTAAGGCTTTCTTTGGAGATGAAGAACTTCGCACGTATGTAATCATTGTCCTAGTTTCTACCGGCTTGATTACTCTCAATACGCTCCACCTCTACCAAGGTGTCTCTAAGAGCTTTGAAATGGCCCTCTTTCAGGTTTCCAATATCATTACAACAACTGGTTTTGGTTATGGAGATATTACCAACTGGCCCCTCTCCTCCCAATTTATACTCCTCTTCCTCATGGGAATCGGTGGCTCTGCTGGATCAACCGCAGGTGGACTCAAAGTTATCAGAGGACTCATCCTTTCAAAAATTGCAAAAAATCAGATCTTGTCCATCTTATCTCCTCATCGCGTATTGACTCTACATGTCAATAAAACTGTGATTGATAAGGATACCCAGCACAAGGTCCTAAAATATTTTGTCATTTATGTGATGATTTTACTGTCACTTATCTTCATTGTCAGTCTAGATAACAATGATTTTCTAGTTGTTACCAGTGCTGTCTTCAGCTGTTTCAATAACATCGGACCTATTCTAGGTACAACTTCTAGTTTTGCTATCTTTAGCCCCATCTCTAAAATCCTTCTCTCATTTGCAATGATTGCAGGTCGTCTAGAGATTTATCCCATTTTGCTTCTCTTTATGAAACGTACCTGGTCCAAACGCTAATCACAATAAAGCTCCCCTTTTACAAGCTAGTGAAAGGGGAATTTTTCTATTAAAAATGAGAAGACCTTTCGGTCCTCTCTTAATCTGTTTATTTTTTAAGAGCTTCCTTGTAACGAGCAAGTTCTGCTTGATTGGCCCAAACATAGTGACCTGGACGAATTTCCACCATAGACGGCTTGTCTGTCTCATAGTCATGTTGGCTAGGATCATAGACTTTCAAGACCTTCTTACGTTCCAAGATTGGATCTGGAATCGGTACAGCAGATAGAAGTGCTTGAGTGTACGGATGAACAGGATTGTTAAACAACTCCTCTGTTTCCGCTACTTCAACGATAACACCCTTATAGATAACTGCGATACGATCTGAGATAAAGCGAACAACTGACAAGTCATGCGCGATAAAGAGATAGGTCAAGCCCAATTCTTTTTGAAACTTCTTGAGCAAGTTCAAGACTTGCGCACGAACAGACACGTCCAAGGCTGAAATCGGCTCATCCGCAATAACGAAATCAGGTTCCATCACAAGAGCACGAGCAATCCCAATACGTTGACGTTGACCACCAGAAAACTCGTGTGGGTAACGGGTCAAGTGCTCTTTTAAAAGACCGACTTCATGAATCATCTTTTGAACTTTTGCTTTTCGCTCTTCTTCATCTTTGAACAAGTGATAGTTGTAAAGACCTTCAGAGATGATATAGTCAACCGTCGCACGTTCATTTAAACTGGCTGCAGGGTCTTGGAAAATCATCTGGATACGGCGGATCAACTCTGAAGATTCCTTGTGAGATTTTTTCCCATTGATCTTATGACCGTCAAAGATGATTTCACCTTTACTAGTATTATTCAAACCAATAATGGCACGACCAATCGTCGTTTTCCCACTACCAGATTCACCAACAAGAGAAAAAGTTTCTCCCTTGTTGATAAAGAAGTTAGCGTTTTTAACGGCAACAAACTTCTTGCTTCCTTCACCGAAGGAAATTTCTAAATCTTTAATTTCTACTAATTTTTCAGACATTTCCTTCCTCCTAGTCTTCTAGATGAGCAAAGCCCATTTTATCACGAATTTTATCATGTAAATCTGCGATGATTTCTGGTTTTTCAACCTTAGGAGCATTCTCATGAAGCAACCAAGTCTTAGCCCAGTGAGTATCAGTGACTGAAAACTGAGGCGCTTTCTGTTCAAAGTCAATTTGCATCGCATAATCTGAACGAAGGGCAAAGGCATCACCTTTCAACTCAGTATAAAGAGATGGTGGTGTTCCTGGGATAGAGTACAATTCCCCTTTATCATCAGCGAGCTGTGGCAAGCTAGACAAGAGACTCCAAGTGTATGGATGACGTGGGTCGTAGAAGACTTCCTCAACCGTTCCATACTCTACAATTTCCCCAGCATACATAACTGCCACCTTATCCGCAATACTTGCTACCACACCAAGGTCATGGGTGATAAAGATAATGGTGAAGTGGTACTCATCTTGCAAGGTTTTAAGCAAATCAATGATTTGCGCTTGAATGGTTACATCAAGGGCCGTCGTTGGCTCGTCACAGATCAAAATATCTGGGCGACATGCAAGGGCAATCGCGATAACGATACGTTGACGCATCCCTCCAGAATATTGGAAAGGATACTCATCAAAACGTTTTTCAGCGTCTGGAATTCCGACCTTGTTCATATAGTCGATTGCCATTTCTTTGGCTTCCTTAGCTGTTTTCCCTTGGTGTTTAACGATAACTTCTGTGATTTGGCTACCGATTGTATTAATTGGATCCAAACTTGTCATTGGGTCTTGGAAGATGGTCGCAATTTTAGCACCGCGGATTTTCTCCCATTCTTTGTTCGAAGTCAAGGCTGTCAAGTCTTGTCCACGATAGTCAATACTTCCTTGGGCAATGCGTCCATTATCTTCTAACATCCCTGTAAAGGTTTTTGTTAATACAGATTTACCAGAACCAGACTCACCTACCAAGGCAAGAACTTCTCCTTCAATCAGGTCCAGAGAAACTCCTCGGATAGCCGTCAGAACCTTGTCACGAACGTCAAATTCCACGACAATATCGCGAGCAGTCAAAATTACATTACTTTCTTTTGTCATGTCTACTCCTATCTATGTGTACGTGGATCACTAGCATCCGCTAGGTTTTGACCAACAACGAAGAGAGATAGGGATACCAAGATCAAGGTTGTCAACGGAATCCAGAACAAGTAAGCGTTGGTCGTAACGTTTTGTGAGTAATCTGAGATCAAACGTCCCAAACTTGGCACTGTTACAGGCAACCCCAATCCAAAGAAGGAGAGGAAAGCCTCATAAGAGATAAAGCTTGGCAACATCAAGGTCATCGTAGAAACAATAACAGATACCAATTGTGGCATGATATTTTTCACGATGATTTTAAAGGTTGGTGTTCCAAGTGTTTGAGAAGCAAGGTTGTATTCCAAGTCACGGTAACGCATGATTTGAATACGAATTGAATAAGCAATACCAATCCAAGTCGTCACACTCATAGCGAAGATCAAATTCCAGAAACCAGCACCAATTGAGTAAGTCAAGACGATAACAATCAAGAGAGATGGAATGTTTGAAATAATGTTATAAACTTCCATCATGACGCGGTCAACAGATTTTGAAATTCCCCAAATTCCACCAACAATAACCCCGATCACAAGGTTGATAAAAGTAGCAATTACAGAAATGAGGATAGAATTACGCGCACCAAACCAAACTCCATCAAACAAGGATTTACCATTGCTATCAGTACCAAACCAGTGTTCGGCATTGGGCTTAATAAAACGAGCGCTAAAGTCATTAACCTTACTTACATCGTTAAAGTCAAAGTCTGAAAACATCGGATAGATAAAACTCATCAAAATAATAGCTACCAATATTCCCAACATAATGACTGTTGATTTTTTCTTTAAAAACTGTCTAAATACAGAGCCCCAGTAAGAGTAGGCAGGAGCATCAATCGTTTCAGAGGCAAAATCATCACGTTTTACGAACTGAAATTTTTCTTTATCAATTGTTGACATTATTTGCCTCCTTTCTCTGTCAATTTAATACGTGGGTCAAGCATAGTCATCCAGATATCTCCTACAAAGAGTGAGAAGATAGAAATACATGTAAAGATGAAGACGAGACCAACTACCATTGAGTTATTTGATGCCTTAACAGAGTCAATCAACATTTTACCCATACCTGGGAAGGCGAAGACTGTTTCTGTCAATGTTGCACCACCAATAACCCCGATTACGGCACCTGGAATACCTGAAACCAAAGGAACCATGGCATTTTTAAAGACGTGTTTATTTGAAATTTCTTTTTCAGATAAACCTTTTGCACGAGCAAAACGGACGAAGTCTTGAG
This sequence comes from Streptococcus oralis, assembly GCF_026782345.1. Lineage (GTDB taxonomy): Bacteria > Bacillota > Bacilli > Lactobacillales > Streptococcaceae > Streptococcus > Streptococcus oralis_CK. The sequence goes on from NZ_JAKUWI010000003.1 coordinate 88,074, forward strand.
ATTGCAAGTCAATCATATAACGACGAATCCAGATTGCTGTACTTGGTGCTCCCAGCAAACCTAGAATGACTGCTGGCAAGACATAGGAACGCCAATCTCCAGCACCTAGGATAGGGAATGAGTCTGGAAGACCAATAGATGAGCCAATCAAACGCACGATATAAACCAAGGCAATCGTTGGAAGTGCAAGCAAGAAGGTTAGAGCACCTGTTGAGAAGCTGTCAATCCAAGTATTCTTGTGGCGAGCCATAGCAGATCCAAGAGGAATCGCAATAGCATAAGAAATAATCAAACCAATCAAACCAGCAACAGCTGAGCTTGCAATCATAGATGGATATTGGTAGTTACTTTCTGTAGCTGTATATGGATCGTCTTTACCATAGTTAGCTATTTCACGCGCATCTGCTTGACTTGGAGATTTGTAGGTACGAGAGTAAATATCTACAGACGAAGTCTTTTTACCAGTAGGGAATTGAACTTCTGATGTCTTAGTTTGTCCTTGACCTTGTGTGATAACTTGAAGCACTGGCGTGTTCGCATAAGTTGGGTAAGAGTCACCCAAGTTAATGTTCACAAAGTTTTGGTGTACAAACGGGAATTGATTGTTGAAATACAAAAGGTATTTATGTTTGGTACCTGAACCAACCAATGACCAACCGATAGCAGGGTCATTTTCAAAACGAAGATAACGTTCCAAGTTTGGATTTTCAGGGTCTTGAATCTTGTTTGTATGATCAATATCAAGTAAGTTCGCATAGAATTTGAAAACACGTTCAAAAATCGGAATTTCACGCGTAGCATAGAACTGACCACTCTCTGAAAAGACACCTAACGTCCAACCATTACCGAGTTGGTTGATGTATTTTTCGTAGATTGCCTTATTGGTATCATTGGCATCTACTGTTACAGATGAGTCCATTGTGCTAGCTTTTTCTTGCAACTCCTTGGTATCGTAGTACTCGATATAGCCCATACGTTCATAAACGGTATTCTCATAATTATCTCGCTTATCTGGAGTCGTTGCAATCTTGTTGTAGTTGGTATCCTGCTTGAAAATCAGTTTCCGAGGAACCATCGTATAGATAATCGTGTAGGTCAAGGTTGTCACCAAGAAAATAGACAACAATGAGCGCAAGACACGCATAAAAATATATTTTTTCATATCGTTTCCTTTTAAAATCCCAAAAGAACCTTCTCCTCATGGAGAGAAAGTTCTCTTGAGAGTTATTTATTTAACGTGATTCGTCAATTCTTTTTGAACTTTTTCGTTTGATTCTTTTTTCTCTTTGAGCCATTTCTCACGAGCTTGTTCGTAATCAGCTTTCGTTACAACCTTGTCTTGCAACTGAATATACTTGAAGTATACATCTGAACCCTTATCTCCAGATTGACTGTATGACGCAGAGAATGGTACTACACGAGAAATGAATGGCGCTGCTCCATTAGATGACATAGCAGGAAGGAAGAGAGAGCTATCTGTCAACCAAGCTTGAGCTGCTGCGTATTTTTCATAACGAACATTCAAATCGCTTGTTTCTTTAGCAGCTTCATCAACTAACTTATCGTATTCTTTCAAACCAACTTGAGCTGCTGCAGCATTATCTGCACCTTCGTAACCCATGTATGTTTTTGTTTGTTCAGCATTCGTTGTCTTCAAGATATCAAGGTAAGTTGATGGATCTTCGTAGTCTGGACTCCATGCAACTGCTCCTGAGAGATCCCAATCTTCTGCCGCAGCGCTTGCTGCATAGTAGGTGATATTGTTCAACTCATCTTTAGAAACTTGTTGGATATCAATCACTACATTATCTTCACCAAGTACTTTTTCAACTGATTGTTTAAAGGATTGAATACGAGCGATATAGCTCTTAGCAGTTTGGTCTACTGGAATATCCAAGTGGATAGGGAATTTCGCACCTTCTGCTTCCAATGCAGTTTTGGCTTTCGTAAATTCAGCCTTGGCTTTGTCGGCGTTGAAGAGTCCATCTTGACCATCCGCAAAGTTTACATTCTTCCACTCATCACCATAAGTAGCCATCTTTTCAGTTACCAAGTCACCAAAAGTTTTTTCACCTGCAGAGACAAAACCTGGTTTCACAAAGAGGTTACGAACTGCAAGAGGAGCACCTTCTTTACCATTGATTTGTGCTGAGTAAGAAGTACGGTCAAAGGCAAAGTTCAAAGCCTGACGGAAATTCTTGTTAAGAAGAGCTTTCTTAGTAGAAGTCTTCTCTTCATCAGTTGTCTTAGAAGTGTATTTGTAACCTTGACGGTCAATATTCACACCCAAACCAGCAATCCCTGGTCCTGATGGAGTGTAGAAGATGTTATCCTTATAGCTTTCTGCTACCTTAGAATAGTTTGAACTTGTTGGGAAAAGGCGAGCATAGCTGTATGCACCACTTGTAAAGTTACGTTCAATGGACTCTTGGTCTGACCCATCATAGAAAGCAAGGGTAACTTTATCAAGGTGAACATTATCCTTATCCCAGTACTGCTCATTCTTAGCAAATTCGATAGAAGATTTAGTAGTCAAACCTTTTAGCAAGAACGGACCATTATAAAGTAAGGACGTAGGATCTGTTGCTTTGGCAAAATCTGATCCTTTTGATTTTTCAAAATCTTCGTTCAATGGCCAGAAGATTGAATAAGCCATCTTAGAGTTCCAGTATGGTTCTGGTTGGTTCAAGGTATACTCAAGAGTATAATCATCAACTGCCTTCACACCTACCGTAGAAAAGTCTTTTGAATTTCCAGACAAATAATCAGACAATCCTTTAACAGAAGTTTCTGCTAAATATAGGGCTTCGGATTTCTTATCTGCTGCGTGTTTCAAACCATTTACGAAATCTTTAGCTGTTACTTCAGCGTACTCTTCTCCATCAGATGTCATCCATTTAACACCTTTACGGATTTTGTAGGTATAAGTCAAACCATCTTTTGAGACTGACCAATCTTCTGCCACTGCGGGAGTCAAATTCCCATATTTGTCATTTGTGAAGAGACCATCAATACCATTTGAAGTGGCAATCTTAGTACTTTGTTTACCTGAAATGAGGTAATCCAACGTTTCTGGGTCAGCTGAATAGATATAACCATAATTTTTTGGCGCTGTTGAATCAGATGATTTTGAAGAACCGCAAGCAGCGAGAACGCCAGTTGCCAGCAAAGCAATCCCTGCTGTAACAAATACTCTACTTTTTTTCATGTATGTAACTCCTCTTAAAAAATTTAGGCTTATTGCCAATTATACCATAGATTTCTCAAAAAGTAAACGAATTTTCAGAATATTTAGGCGTGTAACCACAAAAAACTTTCATTTATCAAATTTCTTTATTCTTTGTTTGCTATCTATCAAGTCATAAGGCAAACTTAATGCCCATAAAGCCTGATTTTCAGGTTTTCTCTCCCCATTTTTCTATCCAATCAGAAAGGGCAATCTTCTAAATTGGATTTTCGATTAAGAAACTATTGACGGGAAATGATTTTCAAGGTATAATAATAAACGTTGAGGCGGTATAGCCAAGTGGTAAGGCACGGCTCTGCAAAAGCTTGATCGTCGGTTCAAATCCGTCTACCGCCTTATATATACTATTTTATAGTGATTTATCCGAAAATAAAGCCCGATTTTACGGGCTTTTTTATTTTTTTCTTCATATAAATAAAGATAACTTTAAAAAACTTTTGGGGCGAGTTTGGGGCAAGGTATTATGTGCGATCACTTCGTTCCATCTCGTACATTCTTACCGAATGCAGGACCAAATCACGATACTTCCAAGTTGATACCAGGTACTCAATAACCTCTTGGTCCTCTATCTTGCATTCCATGAATAATAACAACTTGACCGTGTATTCATTCTTTAAAATTGGAACAGCATAAGTCACATCTACCCAATGCTCAAATCCTAAATCAGTCTGCTCTATGCTCGCAAGTTCGATGTTCAAAATATTCATATTTTCTTCCTCCTACTTATCTATTCGTGAAAAAACATTATTTTTTAATTCTGAAACTACTTTCAGGCCAATTTTGTTGGCATTAACAAAACTGATAGCAACGCACTTTTAAGTAATAACATTCCAGAGCAAACAAAAAAACCGCAAGCTATAGCCTGCGGTTAAAACGATTCGAACAATATTTTAGAAATTTTCCTTTCTATTTTTAAAAAATTATTTAGTAGTGATTAATCCGTCAGGCAGGACAGTAAGCGCTGGTTTATCTGAACGACTGCCATCCTCATTGACATAGTACCAGCCGCCTTCGACTTGAACAAGCTCTTTTGAAGACATTGCGCCGTTCTCTTCTTTTAGATGGTATAGTTTGTCCTTATATTGAACCCAACCAGTAACCATCGCTCCTGAAGCATCAAAATAGAACCATTTGCCGTTCACAAACGCCCAGCCGATGGCCATTGCGCCGTTCTCTCTGAGATAATACCACTTGTCATCGTCTTTCAACCAGTTAGAAGATATTGAATAACCTCTCTCGTCGAAGTAGTACCAGGTACCATCAATCTTTTCCCATTCTTCTTTTGGATAAGATCCGTCAGGATATTCATACCACCATCCAGTATCATTCTTTTTCCATTTGGGCTTAGCTTCCTCGTCATCTAGTAAAACAATGTTCTTGTCATACGGATTTGAAGAGTATTGCCACCAGCGAATCCCGTCCATGGATGGGAAATATTCAAAGTTAGCTGTACCATCATTCAAACCATAGCCTGCAATCCAAAGGCTATTTGGAAATTTAGCAAGAATCTGCTCATAATAGATATTATTAAGCGTGAATGGCTTATAGCTGTAATAGATTGGCTCATAGCCATTTTCTTTGAGGATTTCCATGAAGCGAATACAAGCATCTGTATTTGCCTGTTTATCTCCGCTAGCGTGATCTTCGTAATCAAGACACAAGTATTTTACTTTTTGAGGTACATTGTCAAGGAAGTAGCGTGCCTCTCGCTCAGCTTCTTCAATGTCACCGCCAAACCATGCGAAATGATAAAATCCAACAGGATTGGATTGCTCTACTTGAGCTGACAGGCACGGATTTAGGTAGTTTGTGCTTTCAGAAATTTTGATAATAGTATTCTGTGTACTCATGTCAGCCAAAATACTTGTAATATCGTATCCATTGTGGCTAGATACGTCGATGAATAAGTCGTTTTTTTTCACTTTTTTATTTTCCTTTCCACGCATCATTCATTTGCTTAACTGCTGACTCGACGAAGGTATCCAAGTCCTTGTCAGTCATACTAATGTTATATTTGGTAAGCTCTGCACGGATTTTAGTTCGTGCTTGATCCAGCTTTTCTTCGCCTTTGTAGCCGGTTTCGGCTGCGACCTGCTCCACGGCATTGACCGCATTTTTAGCCAAGATTTCAACAATCTTGATAGTCTTTTCTCCACCTTTTTGAACGAGATAGTCCTTGACTGCTTTGACTGCGATACCTGCTAAAATGACAAGAATGCTAATTGCTCCATTTGCGATAATTTCATTGATTTGTTGCATGTTATTCTCCTTTTTCGATTTCGTCCATGCGGTCGTTCATGCGGACCATTTCTTTCTGAATGTCTCCGACCGTATGTGTAATTGTCGTTAATTCTGTAGTGGTTTTTTCCAGGTGAGTCATCAAACGCTCTTCTCGTCTATTAGAGTCGGCCTTTGATTGCTCATGCAAATCCATAATCTTCTTCTCTCGCTTGTCCGAAGTCTTAATAAGATATCGAATTATAATAAAGAAAAGCAAGATAAACAAAATCGCCCAAGCTACCTGACTTTGGGCGATTTTTTCAGCTTCTTCAATCGGCATACAACCTCCTTCTAATCGATACGTGGCATGACCACGGTAAGCACACCTTGCTGAAGCATATCAGATAGTGACTGATCTTTCCAAGTGTAGCCCTCTGTGGCTTGCATTTGGAACTTGAAAATAGTCTTGGTTCCTTTTGGCCATTTCGGATTTGTATCAAACGGATAAGCACCTGAGATGATGTCTCCGTTGTTGTAACGTTTGTCCTTAGCAAGCGGTTTGATGAAATTTGCTACCTTTACATAGGCAAAGGTCGGCATGCCACCATTTTGAGATACTACCACGGCACTCAAGACCTCTGTGATAGCTGAGACTGTGTCAAGGTTTTCCTTGTTCTCTACGGTCGCTTGCTCTACCTTAGTTGCCATTTCCTTATTTTGCTTGAGTTGCGCCTCTACCTGGTTAAATTTCTCTTTCTCGGCACGCTGTGGGAAATTCTCTTGGTAGAGAGCCTCCAGAGCCAGCTCAAAGAGTTCAGTATTTGACAAACCGATTTTGTCAGCTGGTAGCAAGATAGGTACGATAGCACCGTCTGAATTGACTAACGTAACCTTTGTAGCGGATTCTTTTCCGCTTGTATCAAATTCTTGGGACTTTGTCCCGTACTCTAATTTCATACTTTCTCCTTTCATTTATTAAGGGTAAGGGTCATTTGTTAGGTAACTGATTGTGCCTGTCCAATATTTATTTCCTGGCGATTTACTTGTCAGACGGATTTTTCCATCTGTTGCAAGGTGCAAGATGGCCGTGCCCGTTACTGTTGAGTCTGATATACCTTGCAAAACAAAGTTAACTTCTTGGGTCGGTCTAAAACCTGCTGGTATTGTTTCTCGGACTTCTCGATAGTCTGAAACTGTGTTGATATTTGTGGTTTTCCTTTCTGTCGAAATTGTAACCATGTTACCAACTCTTGTAACGTTGCCGTTGATAAACCAACCTAGCTCAATTTTTCTTTGAACTGTTTCTTGGACAGTAGCAATCTCTTTCCACTCTCTCCATTGATTCGCTATACGATAACGTACTAACATTGTTTCTCTCTCAGCCGTCCAGTATGTTTGTACAGCATATTGAGCGTCAGCGTACACTTGAACCAATAACCAACCATTCTGATTTTTAGGCCTGTTTGGTGCACTCCAGCTATAATACAAACCATTTTTTAGGATATTATCGGGATTTTCTTTTGTAAAAATTGAGGTGCCAGCATTACTAGTCAGCTGATACTGCTGAATAGGTCTATCATTCGCATAGATGTCACCCTTAACATCCAGCGCCCCACGCTCACGGATTTTGTTGACCCCAACCCCTGACCTATCATAAGACAAGACCACGCTCTCTGTGGCCACGTTGACCATAAAGTCAGTACGAGTGAATTTGTCCTCTAGTGTGCCAATAACAACCCAAGATTGATTAGCTAGATAATTTCCTGCTAAATTGGCCTGTGAATTGGTTAGATTTGAGATACTTGTCCAGGATCCAGTAGCTGGTCCTATATCCACTTGAAAGTTAGTAGTCCCAAGCCTTGCAACCCTGAATGTCAGGGTCATTGAGTTCTTTTGACTGCCCGAGACAGCCAGAGGGGCAATCTTAGCATTTCTAGTGACCGTCAAGGTGCTTGATGTTGATCCTGTTCTTGCTATGCTAAAACTCAATGCTGGAGCAAAATACTCAAGCACGGTTACAGCTACCTCTCTAGTATCAGACCATCTACCACGACTATCAGACACGCTCGCTCTGATTTTGATTGTGCCGTGATAGTTCATAATCCCCAGACTGCCACCGTTTGAACTGGTAGACTGGTTTTTGTCAATTATTTCAGCATAGTATCCAGTGATGGTTGATCCGTAAGAACCAACTGCACCATTAAATCCTACTTTAATGTTAGAGATGACCTGAATGAACGTGTTAGGGTTTGGAATAAGGTTTTGAGCCGCACCATTTAGGTCCGACAGGGAAACTCCTGTAAATGTGGGTTTCACATTTGCTGGCACGCTTGCCGTGAATGTGGTTGACTGTGTGCCTGTCTTGGTAGAGCCTGAGTAGGTATCGACAAAGACAGTCCCTGTGCCACTCGCTGAGTTTGGGATGTCATTGGCAAAGTCAAGAGGGATCGTCCACGTTGTGGATGTGTCTACATTCGTTGCAATCGTTCCACTCTTACCAGCCCAGGAATAGCGCACCGTATGCTTGAAACTGGAGCTTTGACGGTTAATGGTGATAGTAACCGAACTACCAATAACTCCAGCGCTCACGCTTACAGAGCTAGAGCGTGGTATAGTCGTCAGGCTAAGACTTGCTGATACTGTGATAGTCCCATGCAGGCCATTATTCGGATTGAACGTGCATGATATAGGTAAGGTCTTAGTCCCATCCGCATTGTGGCTGATTGTACTTGACCCACTAGCAAGAGTGTACTCCTCGCCTGATGTTTCCCACGTTGGGTAGCTGTAATGCACGTTTCGACCGTCTAAATTGAGAGACAAAGTACTGTCTCCTTGATGGTTATGAGTGTAATAGGCGCCTGTACGGCTAACTGTCATCCGCCAGTTGACGGTTGAGGTGTTATCCGTGATACTCTGAGAGCCTTGCTCTACATAGACATTGAGATACAAGCTCCCACTTGAACTACTAAATTTAGCCATTTTACTCCTTTCTATCCTACATACCTTATAACGTTCATATCAGGATTGATATGATACTGCTCTTCTCTAAATCGTCCTATTTGGATAGTCTTAGAGAAAATACCATTTTCAATGTGGATGACCCCTTGACTGATATACATAACCTCTACACCAGCGCTAAACATTGAAATTCGTCCGTTAGGGTTGAACATCATGCTAGAGCTACCGTCATTCTTACCAATTACAAGGCCCTCATTACTAGAGCTCATGTAAGTATCAATGAAATTCCAGCGGTCAGATAATTCTCCAAGATCCTTAGCAATATTAGAGACACGCTGACTAGCTGCAATCAAATCTTTCTCAGCTTGTAACCTTGCTGTCTCGTTTGACTTGACAAAGTCCTTATAAGCCTTTATCCAGTTATCAAGCGTGTCAGCACTAGCTTTAGCCTCGAGCTCAGCCTGGATAATTCCAGCCTTTTCATTGAGAGCATTGAGTTGCTCCTGAGTCAATGCTTGATCAGCTTTAGAGTTGATAGTCTCTTGCACGTCTTCGTCTGACAATCTAAAATCAGTCATTACATTGCCAATTTCAAGCTGAACATCTGTAACATACAGATTGACAATTTTGTCATATCCAACATAGAGCATGACTCTGATCTCATCAAAAGGTATATCGTGCTTTGCTGAGAGAGAAAAACGCTGATACTTGTCAGTGATTTGGGAAGCAAGTATATCAAGCCATGATTGTCTAGCTATGACACCATCTTTTATAAAATGGAGTCCGATATGAGCCTCTTGAGGCGCTCCGTCTTTCGCAAACGATGCTGAAATTGTGACCGGAGTACCTGCTGGTTGAGGTAGTGAAATCTTTTGGCTTACGCCTTTCCATTTTGGGATAACTGTGTCATTCTCGCTAAACATATGTAAGCCTGGTCTGCCCTTATTAACTGCAGAATGAGTGAAATTATACGCTAATCCATTTACAGAAGATTTACTCCACTTATTATCTCCGGAGAGAAACGAGGCATTTCTGATATAGTTTTTTCCACCAATCTTTACATTATCGAAAAGAGCCGTCCAGTTGTATCTTGTAGGATCCTGACTGTCCGCCTCAGTGAAATCTGTGTACGTTCCAAAATAACGCTTATTGGCGCTTGTTGTCGTGCTGAAACTGTCACGTCCGTCCTCTGAATTGGCCCATGCTCTATGCAAGTACTGAGTTTTTCCAGTCGTCCCATCTGATGTATTGATAAGCGTCAACTGTTCGGACGCTATCTCTTTGTTATCCACCCATGCTGACACCGTCAAAACCATCTTTTGGTTGATGTCAGAGGCTCGGACAATGTAACTAGAGCTTGTAGCTTTGATTACACCATCCACAACCCAGCGCCAGCCACTATTGATGACTTTGTTCCCTTTCATAAGAGTAGAGGTCACAATGGTCTGGCCTTGACCATTTTTAAAGGCTATGCCGTTGTCTGTAGCAAGTTTGATAGTGTAGGGCTTAGCGTCCTCTATCATCCTGTCTAGCTGTTGCTGAATGCCCTGAGATAGACGATTTTCAAGCGCCTTAGCATTTGAAAAAGTCGTTTTATTGTTTCTAGGGTTGGTAAAGCTGATGACTTGCTCAGATACCCTCATCTCAAGCAAGAGAGTAGGGCTAAAGCCGTCATCATAGACTTTGACTGTGTCTCCTATTTCAAGATCTGCAAAGCCCTCAGCCTCGTAAGTTACTGCTGGGTAACAGTTCTTTTTGAGCTCACGGTAAGCTGTTGAGCGGATGACCTCAGGATTTGAACTCTCTACAGTCATGTCCTTACGAGTCCACTGGTCACGGTCACCTGTTGAGTGAGTGAAAGTGCTTGGATACATCTGCATAGATAGAGGGGCATACAATGCAGCCCCTGACTGGTAGAACTCACGTTCTCCCTTTGCGTTGTTGACTGACCAAGGGCCAAGACCGCTGATGCCAATAACATTGCCGTGTTCGTCCTTACCCGTTGGGACTACGGTGTTATATATTCTAGTCTTATCAATCGTCCTAGTGATTGTCTTGAGGTTTTTACCATACTTCAAGATGGTTGGACTGATTTGACCTACCCCTTGATGGGTATCATCGTGCTCGTGATAGACGTTAACCGTGAATGACTTGATAGAGCTGTCAGAGTTGAGACGTGTGTCAAACTCAATTTCTGCACCGAACTTCTTAGCAAGGCTTAATAGTCTATTTAGTTTAGTGTCTGTCCCTTCCCACTCAGCTGAAATCTTCTTATCTGACACCTCGTTGATGCCGATTTTTAAGAAAGTATAGTTGAGCAAGTCCATCTCCTCACAAAATTCCTTAAAGCTCATGGCCTTAGGCGATTTGTAAGGGATAGAGTACTCATTGATCAGCTCAAGGTTCAGGTTGATACTGTAACACTTGATAACTTTCTCATTTTCCTCAATTTTTCGGATAGTGTGCAGGTAGGTTCTGCCTTTGTAGTGAAATGAAACAAATGCTTTCTCATTGAGAGAGTTATAGGCCCTCTTTTTGCCTACATCTGAGATAATAGCCTTTTTAAAGACCGTAAAATCAAAGGTACTAGAGCCAGTTTCCAGGTATCTTGTCCAGCTATCATTGAAATAGTTCAATGTATCCTGTTTGTCATTGTCCACAAAGGCCACTTTTCTCAAATTTGAGTCATGTATTGTCAATAACATTGTTATAGATACCTTTCTTTAAATTCTACTTTGACAGTGGGTTTGGTTTTGACCCAACTTGAGCAATAGACCTCAAGCTGACTGTTACCTGGTGGAATAGTCAAGAAACTTGATCCATCTACAACATCCACAATCTTCTCAAGGCCGTCCACTGTGACAGTGTCATTCTCGCTGTTTAGCACAACATTCGAGCCGATTGGATAGCGGTTAGGCACATCTCCGATTGTTTTGACAAAGTCTTTGCGATAATACAATTCATCAAGATACATATGAGAGACCATTGGATAATCTCGATATGCCCCCAATGTCACATGGATCTTAGCTGACTTTCTGCCCTTTATTTCAGGAACTGTGAAAGTAAAGTAAGAGCCACGATAAAAGACTTGTACCTTGTCATCATTCCGTTTCAAATCTGACCAGCCTCTAGCTACACTAAAAGGGTTAATGTCTCCTGTAGTGCTTCCGTCAAATTCCCAACGTTTCAGAATGTTATAGCTACCTTTGCCATCGCTAGCAAAGAAGTTATATTCACATTCTGAGCCCAGAGACCTTTTGAAACTCTCCACGCCGTATAAGAATTTATCGTTAGTGTCAGAAATAGTAATTTTAATAAAACCATACTGATTAAGAGCTTCAGACCAAAAGACTTGTCGCCACCAAAGATAATCGTTTAAAGACCCGATTTCTCCTACACTATCATTCGGGATAGTCCAAGTTAGACTAGTAGCATAGTTGTGTAATTTAGTTTCACCTCGTAGATTTTTTAATTTAATATGGGGACGCTCCCAGAGATTTATTCTTTCAGCGGTTCCTACCACATACTCCGTATTGTCATTTGTAACGCCTTGATTTTTTAATGCTTGGGAAAAACCAGTTGAGATTTTATCGCCTCTAAAATCCATTAAGATTTCGGATTTCTTAACTATCCCTGTATCAGCCTCCTCACGGTCTCCAACTTCAAAGGCTCCGCTGGTATTTACAAGACCGATATAGCCGTTTTCAGCGTTGTTTTTGACTGTTATCACAGGAAAAGCTGGGACGTTGCCATTATTGACCAAATTAAAAACAACCTTGTCAGGTTGCTCTTGTCCGTTATCAAAGCGCCTATAAGTCGTGCCATGTGCGACACCGTCAGGAACAAGAATCTCAAACTCGCCCTTTTGAAGCCATCTAGCTACGTTATCGACATCCACAGAACCAATGACAAGTCCCATATAGTACTTGTCAGGCTCGTCTGAAATATCAATACGAACTGGCTTGTCGGTGTTCAGGATTGTAGCTAAGGTGTGCTTGGCCAATTCGGTATCCCTAGCCGTTTTTTTCTGAACGGTAAACTTAACTTTGATTTTTTTAGGTCCGGTTCTTACTTCTTGGACGTTTACGCCCAAAAAAGGGGCGTCATTTGTTGTGACGTCCCTTTCGTTTCCTACCGGACGAATTACTTCGTTGATTTTTATAACCTCAGAGAGGTCATGATTGTTATAGATAACTGTGTCCATTAAATAATCCCTCTCATCATGTTATCGATCATGAGTTGGTCGTTTTGGTAATCGGTCATCTTTTGGCCGATTTGACCGACAAGCGCTCCACTTTCCATCATCAGACTGACTGGCCGTTTGACTGCCTTCTCAGCGACTTCTAGAGCTTGCTCGACAAGTCGGTTAGATTTTTCTTGTACGACCTTAACGGTCGCTTTAATTTGACGATCTAGGTCTGACTTGACCTGAAGTGTCTTCGTAAGGCTAGCCTGACCTACTCCAAGAATGTCTTCAGGGGCAAAGTTAAAGGCTTTGATTTGGTCGAATACATCGCCCATGGCATCATCTACCTTGTGAGCATCTGCCAAGATACCGACTGCCACCCCTTGAGAAATGAAACGTCCGACGTTGTCTCTAAAACGGCGTGATGGACTGTTAATCTTAGCCTTGGCCTGTGCGGCTCTTTCAGCTTGAGCGACAAGAGCATTAGCAGCAGCCGTGACAGCTCCAAGCGCTGAGTACATACCTTGTGCTAAACCTTGACCAATCATGTCACCTACATAGCGCATAGTAGAGACGCCTCTCATCCCTGTAGACTGGATAGAGTTGACCATCGCTGATATTGCTGCTGTTGCTGAACCGATTCCTGAACGGATACCATTTGTTATCCCTTCAGAAACCCCACGGCCTGCCTGTTGGCCTGCTTGCGTCATCTGAATTGACGACTGCAAAATTACAGTGACAATCAATACCATGCTTGATTGAACCGACGAGACAGCTTGAGCCATCGCTGAAGCTATGCCTGAAGCGAGCTGAGAAATGGCAGATGTAGCTGATGAAGCTGAAGCGTTAATCATCGTTAGAGTAGATGACATCGCTGAAGCCCCACTTTGAGCCATCATCATCGCATTAGCTAGAGCCATCAAGCCTGTTTGTAGCATCATGACACCAGCCACAGATCCAGAAAGACTTGCAAAAGAAGCCATGACCGATGTAGCGAACGTGCTCATTGAAGTTCCAGCGCTTGTCAATGTTTCTGGCAATGTGCTGAGGTTAGTGCTTAGTGATGACAATGCTGTTGGTAGTGACTGCAAGGCTACACTTGCAAGTTGAGCTGATGTAGCTATCAAACTCAGACCTGTCCCTGCTTGTTGCAATCCTGGTCCAGCTGAAGCAATGCCAGAATTGGCAATAGCAGTCAAGCCTGTTGCTACTGTCGCTAATGTTCCAGCTAAGTCTAGCAATCCTAGCTCGGTGAGCATCGCAATCCCTTCAGCCATGTATTTGACTCCAAGGCCTGCGTTTAAGGCAGCATTACCGATGCTGTCAAAGATTCCAGCTACACCGTCAAGGACATTACGGATAGCAGAGCCAAAGGACTCAACTACACTACCAGCACTTTTCAAGATAGAGCTCACTTGTTCTCCAAATGTTTTCAAGAGATTAGACAAGCTATCAATGATAGGGCTAATCTGAGAGAACATGCTACTAAATGATGAAACGATATCAGCAATTGACGGAGCTATCGCAACTACCATTTCAGTTATGGCTGGAGCAAATGGAGCAATCGCTTCAACAATTTGAACGATAGCGTCAGCAATAATTTGAACTACTGAAACGAACGCATCACTTATAATCTCGACGATTGGAGTCACTGCTGTTGCAATTCCTGAAATGGCTTCACCAAGAGCTGTGATAAACGGAGCTGCCGCTCCCATAGCTTCACCAAATGCAACGACAAGAGGAGAGAGTTGAGCTAAGGCGCTTGTTACATTTGGAAGAACTCCTGAAACTGTAACAATAGCCTGGGCAAATGTGCTGATGATTGCAGTAGCAACAGTAGCAAATGCCTGCCCAACTGCGTTAATGATTGTAGCCACTCCTTCACCTTGACTAGCAATGAGACTTAAGCCTGCCGCAATAATAGCCACTCCGGCACCGATTCCGACTGCTGCAATACCAATCGCTCCGCCAAGAGCAAGGATATTCCCAATCCCAGCCGTTCTCAAGGCCAATCCAAATGCTCGGATGACCGGAGCCAATCCAGAAAGAGCAATTTTGATACCTTCACCAATTCCTGTCGCAGCCGTTTTGATTGCTGTTCCTGTTGTTTTGATTAAGGTTGAGATTGATTTGAAAATTTGAGCGATTGCGCTTTTCGAGCTCGTTGCACCTTTTACAACTTCGTTTGCCCCTTCTTTAGCACCTTTAGCGAATAAGCCAAACGGATTAAAGCTCTTCAAGAAATTAAATGCCTTGAAAGCGACTAGAGCTCCTCCAATCCCTGCAATCAATCCTCTCCAGACATCTGCACTAATTGATTGAGTTAATTTTGAAATCCAGCTCACAATCATTGAAATAGCGTTCACGACGTGCCCAGCGGCTGCGCCTACGATATCCCAAGGAATAGCATCGCCTAACTTAATAGCAAGATCTAAAGCTGCATCCGTCAAATCTTTAAATGCTTGATAGGCGTTCTTGATTGCTCCTGTTTCGGAGAAGGCTTCTAGTGCAAACTGAAAGGCCATTGCCATGTTCTGGATGTTGACATTCACTATTTTAATGATATTCCCAACCCCTTGGATAACATTGCCAAACCCATTGGATTCGCTTGTCAGTTCTTCAAAGAGCGACTGGATTGTCACAACAACATCTCGAAAAGTGTCCTTGATTACGTCAAAAACACCCTCGTCAACTCCAAGCGAAGCAAACAGCGATTTGAAACCTTGTTCAATCCTTGGCCCAGCTTCTGCCAAGGCTGTATCGATAGCTTGAGGGAGTTGTCTCATAATATTTCCAACCATCGGCAAGAAGTTGCCTAAAAGGAACGTTGAGGTACTAGAGATAAGCGCTTTTAAAGACGGCCCAATATCTTCTCCAAGCGTCAAATTCGCCAAGAAGTTGGATGCCGAAGCCTTCATTGCTGCAAACGAACCGCTGAATGTAGTTTGCGCTTCTTGTGCCGCAACCCCTGCGACTCCCAACTCTTGTTGAACTAGGTCGATAGCTTCTACGATATCCGCAAAATTGTTGATATCAAACTTCTTGCCCATTGCTTTTTCGAGCTTGCTGGCATCTTTAAGAAGTCGTTGCATTTCTTCTTTGGTACCGCCATATCCAAGTTTCAAGTTATCTAGCATGGTATAGTTCTGTTTAGCGAAGCCTTGGAACGTTTGCTGGATTGAACCAATATCTGTACCCATCTTGGCTGAGTTATCAGCCATGGCCATGATAGCCTTGTCTGCCATTTGTGCAGCCTTCACAGCATCACCACCGAGTGCTTGCTTCAAGCTAGCACCGAATGAAACGGCTTGCTCTGCGTATGTATTAGCAGAGATACCAGCTGAAGCTGCAGCGTTCGCATATTGCTTTACAGACTCAGCAGCAGTCGTATAGAGCGTATCAACACCACCAAACGATTGTTGGAGCTTGGCGCCCTCATCTAGAGCTGTAGCAAATACACCCTTGATAGCACTGCCAAGGGATTGAATCCCAGAAATCAGCGCACCGCTGACAATGTTAGCTCCTAAAACTGACTTAAAGACCGAACCTAGTTGCATACCGCTTTCTGTCAGTCCGCCAACCATGCCTTTTAACCGTGCAACTCCTGATTGAGCCTTATTGCCATCCATATCAACTTGGATGACCACTTTACCATCTGCCATTTATGCCTCCTTTCTACTCGTAATAGTCATATTCATCATCTTCTTCGTCGCAATCATCATCTGGAAGACGATACTCTTTTTGTAGTTCTCGCATCTTATCAATGTACTCCTGACTGTCGCCTTTTTGCGGTTCATAAGAGCGAATTTTCACGACTTCTACAAATTTGGTTCCTTCAGGCAAGCCAACGATTAGAGCATTGAATTTCTTCCAGTGTAACTTCCCAATTTCTTCGATTAAGTCGATTCTGTAAGCCTGCATGAAAGAAGCAAAGATATAGGCTCCGTCATGCTTCACGTTGTAGATCTTTTTCTGTGGCTCTTTCGATGTTGAAGATTTCATGACGTTTCCTGCCAAGTCATACTCAACATCGTCTTCTTTCTCGCCTGTCTGGATGTGCTCTTCAAAAATTGCCTGAACAACTTCCAAAGCCTCCTCAAAGCTTAAAAAATCAAAAGAAACACCCGTAAGGATCCGCAACGCTAAAAACGGGCGCATGAATTTGGGAATATCATCGTCTTTCCATAATTCAAAAACTTTCAAGACTCTATCGAACGATAAGAGCAGAGGGAAAGTCTGTTCTTTGCCTTCAATTTCTAGAACAAGCTCATCAACTAGCTTTCTAGAAATATCTAACATGGCATCACGCTAGATATTTCTTGAAGGCATCTTCTGAGTTGCGCTCTCGATATTCTTTCTGAATCCCAAGAATGGTCTGCATCAGATAGTTAAATGCGATAGTTGTATCTTCGTCTGCGAATTTATAGACTTTTTCAAATGCATCCGCTCCGAATAATTGAGTCCAACCATCTTCGATAAGCTCTTTAGCTTTTTCTGCGATTTTCTCGTCGGAAAGTTTTTCAATTTTCTTCCAGTTCTTTGCTAAGCCCTCACGGAACTTATCAAGTTCCTTCACGCCCTTGTCATTTGCAATGTATTCCAGCTGAAATTCTCCGAAATCAATAGGAATGATATTGCTTAATTTCTTAATTACGACCATTGTTTTTCTCCTCTTTTCAAAAATAAAAAGGCGTGAAATATCACGCCTCAGATTATCCTGGTACTACTGTTGATTTCTTAGGTTTACGAGTCCAAACAATCTTGAACTTGATACTTTCATTTTCAGAGGCTTCACCGTCTCCGATTTCAATACCAGAAAGACGAGCTGGACCTTCATACTGGGTCTTACTGGTCGAGTCAACTTCCTTGTACCAAACCAAAAGCTCGTCACCGACTGCATCTTCTTTGTCTGCCACAAAATTCTGCGCTTTGTCATCTGTATCACGAACGCCCTCGAATGAGCGCCCTCGTGTTTTAGTGATCACTTGTTCTTCAGGTGTTCCGTCACCAGAAAAGTCGGTAAAGTCGTCTGTCTTCTCGTTATTTTCTGGCGATGATTTCTTAATCCCTTTAGCAATCCAAAGGTACTCTGTCGCAGTTGGCGGAGTGTCCGGAGTCGCTTCTTTGTAAGGTCCGATGTAGTGTTTACGTTTTACGTTTTTATTTTTAACCATTATTCATTCCTTTCAATTTCAAGGCTGGCAGTTACGTCCAGCAAGTAAATGTAAAAGCCTTGCTCGTCTAAATCGTTTAAGTAAGGCTTGTCGACTTTCAGACCTAAAAATTCGTAAGAGCCATTCTTACTTGGCAATTCTAGGTCCATTTTTGACAAGGCAGCGTTAATCTGCCACAGTGTATTATTGTTTAATTCCTGATCTCGTGACTTGATAGCAATTTCAAAAGGCAATCTGACTGTTTGAGTTCCAGCCATGTCCTCGTCTACCACTTCTCCGCCAGGTAGCGGATAAAGGACCAATCCCTCTTTTTCGGCTAAATAACCGAGCTTAGACGGAATTTTGTCTTGGATGCCTTTGATATGCTCAAGCAAGACATCTGCAAAATCATTTTTTTGAATCATTTCACTCCCATCGCTTTCGCTCCGACTTCAGCCCAATTCTTAGCATATAGAGCTGAGGCCTTTTTATCCCACCTTGGACCAGTTCCAGGCGTTGGCCGTTGACTCAGCAACTTCTCCTTGTTAGCAAAGAAAAACCTTCTTTGTTTTTCAGAAAAGAATCCTTTTCGCTTCTTGCCATAATAGAGCAATCTAGCGTAAGGCGTCGCATAGACAATCGAATCTTGCCGAACATGTCCACTAGACCGTAGGTCTCCTCTTCGTTTTGGGACGAATCGCTCCATGTCCATCAGCATCTGGTTAGCGATAGCTAACTTCCCTTTTGCGAAATTCTCTGGAGATACTTTTTTCTCAATTCCTGATAGGTCAATCTTTACATTAACACCGCTCATCAAATCACCTCGATTTCATAAGCTAGTAGCTTCTTGGTTAGAGGATGATATTGAGGGATGATGTTCTTAACAACATAGCTGACTCCGTCCTCTTCGACAATGCCACCGATGAAACTCTTGTCGAGCGCCACAGAGCAGTATTTGTGATAGACAATCACAGTCGAGGAATTGGACTCGCTACGATGATTGCCTGTCCCAGAATGAGAATAAGACCTATCGAATTTGCAAGGGGACAATAAAAGAGGGTCAGAGTAAGTCTCTTTCCCCCAGTCGTCCTCTCCGATTGGCTTCTTGATAGTCACAGAATTAGGTAGCATTCGTTTATCTATCATAATCAACCCTCGCCGAACCAAATCCAACCATTCTGAGCCAGTTTTCAGCATCTCTTGATAAATTATACCTTTCACCCAAAGAAAGCGAACCCGATCCATTCTGAGAGCCTGAACGATAGCTTATAGATGTCCGCCCTACTGACATGCTGGCAATAGACTGCTTGTCCTCTGCCGTCATGATCCCAGAACTATCTAAATAAGCTACTTGATAAGCCGTGGCACGTTTAACTGCCTTCTTGCGAGCTTTGTTGTCATTATCAAAGCTGTTTAGAGAATAGAAATCCCTGATGTAAGCATCGATAGCGAGTTCAGCACGCTTTAAAAGCTTGTCAAAGTCGCCCTCAACCTCAAATCCGAGCTTATCGAACTCCTCTTTCGTTAAGTAAGTCATCTAATCACCTCCTTAAAAGGTGGATGCCCCCACCTCAAATAGATCTTGCTTAGGCTCTTCAATGAGTTCAAGGCAATCTTCACCAACAATCCCATTAAACAGGCTATTAATTCGATTAGCTTCGTCTTGCTCTAGATCGTACTCTTGACCTTTGTCAAAATGACGGTCAGACTTAGCAAGATATACGTTCAATTTTGCTTTAAACTTGGCCATTTAGCACCTCCAAAAGCTCGTCTTTGGTCTTGTTTGAATAGCCCTCAAACCCTCGCTCTTTCGCAAGAGCTTTCAGCTCTGCTAAAGTCATGTCCGAAAGTGAATGAGTAGCCAAAATCTCTGAGATTTGGCCATCTTCAATCACTTCTTCAAATCCATCAGCGATTAGCTGAGCTTCAAGCAAGCTGCCTTCCTGCACGGTGTAGACTTGGTTTCCTTTTTCGTACTTACGCATTTTCTACCTCCTTATTAAGCAGATTTGTGAGAAACATAGACCCCGTCTGTCTTGCTTTGCAAGACGAAAAGATCATGATAGAGACGGTTTTGGTACAAGTATCCGTCACCTTCCGTGTGTTGACCAGGAGCAAAAAGATAGATTGAGTTGAACTTAGCCTTGGCAATTACTGCTGGCTTAGCAACGATCAAGAAGTTAATGTTTTTACCATCTGAAGCCTTAACAAAGCCTTCAGTGAAGTCAAACTTAGTCTTGAAGCGTGCATCATCCCAAACTTCGATAAGCTGAACTCCGTCAAGTGAAGTGACACGAGTATCGATTCCTTGAGGAGACGTAGTAGCGATTGAGCGCGTGAACTCTTTAGAACGTTCCAAGAAGTCCATCACTTCGCTAGAAACATACATAACGATGTTTTGAGCGCCGTATTTACGAACTGGCAAAAGAGCAGCTTTCAATTTTGTGTAGATGTTCACTTCTGACAGGTCATCTTCAGACTTGAAGTGACTGTTTGTGATAGCTTCTGTAGCAATTTTAGAGAAGCGATAAGCATCGACTTCTGGAGTTGCGTGTTCAGTGATGAATGTGTTAGATACATTAGCAGCTGAAAGCTCTTGGTTCGTTTCGTCAACGTCTGCGGCATCTACGAAGAACTCGACGTCACGGTCAAATCCTAGTGTGTAAACTTTCTTGTCGTTTGAAACTGTACCAGAGTTGTAGCCTTTAGAGCGAGTGTGCGCTTTGTAGCCAGTCACTGAAATTGTAGGCAACTCGAAAGACTTAGCGCCCAACCAGTTTACTTGTGGCGTTTCCAAAATATTTGTGAGTGCGCCTTGCATCAATTTCTTTTCAAAGGTGCCTTCGTGTTTAGTGATGTAGTTAATTGTCATTGATCATTCTCCTGTTAATTATTTAGTCCGAGAGCCTTCAAAAAGGCGTCTTCTTGGTTCGTTCCAGCCGTCGGATTTCCTCCGGCCGAAAATGTCGGTTTCTTCTCCTCTGGTTGTTCTTTGCGACCAAATTGAGGGTATTTCTGCAATACTTGGCCAATAGCATCCTCGATAGACACCTCATCGGATACCAAGCGCGCAGACAGAGTGATGACATCGTCCACAGACTCGGCATTTACTCCTAAAGTTAGAGCTGATAGTTTCGCTTCCAGGTTCTTCTTATCTGATAAAGCATTTTCTAACTCTTTCTCTTTAGCAACAAGCGCTTCTGACTGTTTCTCAGCCTCGCTCTTTTGTGAATCTTTCCACTCTTTGAGTTGTTGAAGTCCTTCTTTAGCGCTTTTGACATCCTCAAATCCTAGGCTTTTGAAGATTTTCTCTTGTGCCTTTCTTGACTCCTTAGCGACAAGGCCAGTCACTTCATCTTGAGTGAAAGTCTTGACAGGTTGCTCTTGAGTTTGTGACTCAGTGGTTTCTCCAGTATTGGCTGACTGGTCAGCTTGTGTTTGAATGTCTTCTGCCATTCTTCTGTCCTCCTAAAATTAGGTATTATCTTCCGTTCTTTACCGACTGCGGATAAAGTCAAGCAAAAAACCGCATCGAATTCGACACGGTTTATAGTGGTTTATAGCAATTTATTGCATGAAAAAAGCGCCTAGATTGTTCTAAGCGCTAAGTTTTACTAACTGTTTTACCTGTTCATAGTATGGCGTTAGGAAATTGATAAATCCTTGCTTATCACTTGGGTCATGTTCCTCTAAGAACATCATCAGCTCAAAGTCATTGAGAGCGTCAAACATTTCAGGGTTTTCATTGTCCCAAGCCTCGGCAAAGTCTTCATCTTCTCCGAAAAGGGCGTTAAACTTGAAGGAGAAATCCCAAAAATTATCAATCTGACCATTGACAGCTTGCTCTAGCATGTCTAATACTTGTTGGCTGTATTTCATAATGGTTTAAATCCTTTCAGTTTTTTACGTTTCATCATAGTTACTACAATATCTGTATCAGGCTCAGTGATATAGAGGATACCGTTATAGTATCTTGCAAGTCTGCCATTCTGCTCTGATACATAATTAGGTGGTAGAGAAAAGGCTGTCTTTACCGTTTCATAATTATAAGCAAACGTGCCGTCTTTACGCCTCATACGTTCTATGTAGCGTGCTATTGCATGGTCTCCAAACGTTATGCCAGCATTTTTGAAATTAAAGTAAGCCTCCACTGCCTGCTGTTTCTGCTTGTCAGACAGTTTCTCTTGAATGTCCCCTTTGAAATAATTGACAATCCTATTATCATGCCTCAAGGAGTCTTTTTCAGAGCGACTTAGAGCCCGAAAATCACTATAAGATTTAGGTGCTTTATTTCCTAAATTTTGTAGTATTTCAGAATACTCCTTTTTGGAGCGTTTGTCAATAGTTTTGTATAACTTTTGAACTGCATCATCATTGTAGCGATATCTTTCTCTTTCCTCATCCCGTTTCAGGAATGGGTGCTTATCAACGTAGTCTTTCAAAGCAGCGTTCTGAGTACCTATTCTGCTCTTGTACTTGTCTATCAGTTCTTTATCGCCCAATTTCTCAGCGACGTGAAGTTTTTCCTTGTTAGCCCTGATAGACCGTTCTAGCGCTCTCTGTTTAGCTTCTGCGTTGGCATTTTCTTCTGCTTGCTCTGGCGTAACCTCTGCCACATCCTCGCCCAAATCGGGCTTATAATTGGCTCCTGGAATGAACGGTGTCAGCATGTGACCGCAGTTAATACCCAAACAACCTTCTGGATGGCCGTAGCCGTAGTCTGACAAAGCAAGAATCTTCTCGCCATGCTCGGTTCTAGCGTGACCAGTCGTGACTATCTGATGTTGCAAAGGAGCGCACATTTCTCTCGCTGATGCTTTCTTTGAAAAGTAAAAGGTATCAATGCCCAGCTCTTCCGCTGGTCTCGTTCGCATTTCTCGAAAAGTTCGATAGGTTGTCGTCTTGATGACCGTCCGTGCGTAGTTGTCTACCTTCCAGTTACGCCCAGCGCTGTCCTTGAAACCTTGAAAACCTTTCTCTTGCCACTTCATGACCGTGTCAGAGATAGCCTTATCAGCCGTTGACAAGCCTGTGACCACTCTTGCGACAGATTGCTCCACAATACCTTGATAAGCGCCAATAACAGCCTTTGGCAAGGTTGTATTGATGAGATTGTGGAGGTCACCGATAGCTTGATTAGCATAATCAGCAAGAATTTCTTGAATGTGATTGCTATTTCCTGCGGATCCATGGCCTAAATCTTCCATGAGTTGTTGCTTTGTGTCCGTGTAGAGCTTCAAACCCTCATTTTCGACGATATAGCGTAGTTGCTCTTCAGCGACTCCAGAGTATTTAGAGATTAGCTTCAGGTTCTCCTCGTTCAGCATGTGCATCTGTTGCATCTTCTCAAGTTGCCAGATATACGGTTGCTTATCAAGATAGACCGTGCCACGCTCCGTCACACGTTCGACCACGTTATCAAATAAATCCAAGGCTAGCTGATGATAGATGTCCGCGACATTGCTTGCTTGAAGCAGCAGTTGCTCGTCATTGAACTGGATTGGTGGTCTCTTCTTTTTTACCATGGATAGCCTCTTCTATTCCTTCTACCATTTTTTTTGCTAGTATTCTCCGTCCTAGTGAGGGGCTTTCAAGTCCTATAAACGACCTTAGATGTTGAATTAGGTTCATTTAATCATTCTCCATAGATATCAATATCCTCTTGTGTTCGCTGACTGTTAGCCGTGTCCATCGTTTCCTGATTGATTGCCTGAATCATCTTCTTAGCATCAAGCTCTGACATATTGAAAGCCTTTTGAATAGCGTGAGCCTTGCTGACAATGCCACTGGCCAAAGCCTTAGTCCAATAATCAAGCTCATTGTTCTTGTCAGTAAAGACTCCATCGTCGAGATTGATTGCAATCTTCTCCATTTGAGGAATTGGACCGCTATACAATCCATAAAGGCTACCAAGCTCGCAGATTGAAATAATCAACTCTTTCAAGGATTGCTCGACCAAGCTGACAATACTGTTTCTCATTTGGTAAGTATCAGAGTTTTCAGAAACGACCTCGGTCGCAGTCTTCAAGCTCTGACCGTCAAATGTAAACATCCCAGCGGATACACCTAGAAGCATCTCAAATAGACTCAAGCCTTCGTTAATGGTCTTGATGTAATCATCTGCTCTGATTGCAGTAGTCAAGTCTGTGATGCTTCCACCATCCATGTCGCTAGTAGATAAGCGCAAGTAGACATTCTGCTCTGTATCAAACCGCTTGACAAGCTGGGCGTCTCCGTCAATGTTGACCATTCGAGTTTCTGTAAGGTTCTCAGGAACTGCCACTCTGCGTTGGCCCATCTTAACTTCCCACTTGAACTCGTCATAGGTCGTATTAATGAAATCAATCGTGCTCTTGGCATTGTCGAAGATAGACAAGCCTAGAGGTGAATTGATGTCTTTGTTATTCATCCCTGGAGGTTTGAGATAAGAAAAAAGCGGTCTTGTTAGACCGTTTAGTTCAACTTGTTCTTCTAAATCCTCATAGACTTCAGCTAGAGGAACACGTCCACCTACTTGTTCAGAGCTTTCAGACCTGTATAGCTCGTTTGAAATGATGTATTTCCCATCTTTCGCCCATTCGTGAAACTCAATCAAGGTGTAGTAGATGTTCTTCTGACCTGAAGTTTTAATCGTTTTAGTCACGATAGCAGCGCTTGAAATATCCTGCGTGTTAGATTGAAGTGGTAAAAAGACTGGCGCTTGAATGAATGACACTCTCACTCGTCCATTATCCACATAAGGCCTCATGGCAAGACCTCCAAGGGCCAAACAGCTCTCAAGATAGCGCTCAAAGTTCTTGTTAAAGCGGTCATTCTTCAAGGTTTCTTGAATGAATGTGTTTGCTTCTTTATCGTCCAATTTAATCGAAGCTTGTTCATTGAATACCAGGCTTGCAATCTTCTTAGCAGCGGTTCGAGCGATTGGCAAATGAGTTGCTTCTCTTTGCTTCTCGGCTCCGTCTGTATTTATATAAGTGATTTTGTCAGCGTTGCTCTGATAGTATCTTAAATTCTCGTTGATTCGACGATACTCTGCGCTTGTCACTGCAATTTTAGGATGGTCTGTAATACTTGCTAGACTTTCTGTCGTCATTGCATACTGTCCTCTCTTCAATAGATTTTTGACAAATTGAATAATGCCCATTTATCGGCTCCTTGTTGCTAAAAATTGGCGTAACGCTTATAGAATACGTTCACACTATATCTGAATTCGTCCATTGCGTGGTTATCTTTGTCAATTGGCCGTCCGTTATCATCCCGGCTGTAAAGGCCAATCTCTTTCAAGAAATAGTAATGGTCGTACTCTTCTTCTTGGTGATTGATAAGCAAGAACTGACCTGAAGATATAATGTTCTGGCCACGCTCAATCCCTACCTCGATACCCTTCGCCTTGCTGCTGACATCATGGGCATTGTTCAAAGCCCCTCTTGTCTGAATGCCTAGCTTGTGCAATTCCTCTCGTAAGGATCTACATGCTGGGTCAATCCAGACATCGGTATAGCGCATTTGATACTTGCTAACGCACCATTGAATGAACGCTCGAAGCTCGACCGCATAAGTAGACATGGCTTTAACTTGACCAGTCTCGGCTCCACTATGGTAGTAATGAGCTACACGGTTTAGTCTAAAGAAGGTCTTGCCATCCTCTCTATGTTTAGTAACAATGTTACATGACATCGATGTGGCGTCAGATTGCCCACCATCGCCGTTGAAGTACATTTCCATAGGTTCGCCGACTAAACTATCCTTGATGTTCTTATCAAGATCAAATAGGCCATAAATAACGCCCTGAGGCATCACCCTCTGACCGAGCACGTCTCTCTTGTAGAGGTAAGGGTTTTTCTTCAGCGATTGAATAATAGACTGCTTACGCTCTTCAGATAGAATCGGATTGTCGTCCATAGTCCAATGGGTCCAGCGTGTGTTCTGGACATCAAATACATCCTTAATAACTGGATGTTGAGGTGCTGGAGGGTTCAGGTCGGCCAGATGATAGCGTAGCTTAGCAGCCCACGTCCGTCTGAATGCCTCCTGGATAAAGTCCATGTTCAGCAGATTGATTTCACAAAAGACCACTGAGCCTAAAGACATACCAGTGATAGCACCTACGCTATTAGCTTTACCGCCCCCCTTATAGTAAACTCGCTTGGTTCCGTTGGGTGTATCAATTAAGAGGTGGTCTCCGTGTTCATCATGCTTGATTTTACAATTGCCATCGAAGATGTGCATTAGACCTGTGCCGTCACCGTCAATAAATAGACGGTAGGCTTGCTCTTGGTTGTATGCAGCGATCAAATGGTTTTCGTCTGGCGACTCAATCAAATATCTTGCGTATCTGAAATGACCAGCGGTTGTCTTGCCGCTTCGAGGCGTGCCCTCGTTGACCTCAAGCTCATAGTTGAACGGTCTACGAATGATGTTGAGTTGTTTGTTTGAAAAATCAATCTTCAACCTCATCACCACCTTTTACCGCATTTAAGAGAGCTTCCATGAGAGTAGTATCGGACTTAGAGTCTTGATTTCTCTCAATCTTGATTTTGAGCAATTCAATCTCTTGTCTGATTTTCTCGTCAGTCAACTCGAAGTCCTTCCATGCCGTATTATTCATGCCTTCTAAAGCAGAAAGAAAGGCGTTTGAATTAGCTTGTCTGATACCTTCATTCTCGATGCTTGCCCTAGCTTTATTTTTTAGCCATTCATACTCATTGAAAGCCTGTTCTCTGGACCATAAGGACATGTTCGAGAACTGTTTGAGTAACTCACGATACCTAACCCTTACCTCACCCTTATTGAAAATAGCAGATGCTTTATTGTCAACTACTGCATCGCTCATTTTTTCGGCTTTGTAAGCCTGCCTATACGCTTGTCTTTGAGATAGCCCGGAGATTATCCCTTGGACAAATAGCTCTTGTTTTGGGGTTAATTTATCCACTCACCGGACTACCTCCTTTCCGACAAAATAAAAAGCCACTCAAAGAGTGACTTAGTGCAAGCAGACTACAGACTTGCGTGTTAATTAGAAATTACTTTTTTCTTTTTTATTTTTTGTAGTCATTTAAAACCTCTGAGGGAATCAAACCCTCTAGCTTATAACTTACCTAGGATATAAGTAGCTACGCAATCATGCGAGGTCCAGTCGCTCCGCAACCATTTGTAAGTTAATGAGTGATATATGAAACCCCACCCAGAAGATTTAACTCATTCTGGGACACAAACACTCAAAGGAGAGTGTGGGATTCGAACCCACGGAACGCACATAGGCGACCACCCGTCTAGCAAACGGGCGCATTCAACCGGACTCTGCCAACTCTCCATGTTAGGGAAGGCTTACTGCCTTACCCTTAATTCTTGATGATACTATAATAGCACGATTGTTAGACCAGTGCGCTTCAACCTAGTTCACATTAGTTCGCTTTTATCAACTACAACACCCAATTCACGGATTGCATCTTTCTTCTTTTTGTAGAAAGTAGTCTTGCTGCATTGTAAAAATTCAATCATATCATACACGCTTGCTTTCTGAATATACACCATCCTTAAAATTGTTCGACTTGCAGGCTTAGGTATTTTATCAATCAATTTACTGAGCTCAATTCTTCGCTGGATAGCTTCAGCAGTTGCTTGCTTCATGTACTCTTTCAAGGAATCTTGCATGCTAAAAATATCGATGTAACGTTCATCTAATCGAACCTTCTGACCACCTTGAATCTTATCCATGTTCATTTTAGGACTAGAAAGTAAACTAGCTTCAAGATTAGCAAGTTCGTCTATTCGATTCTGTATCTCTTCATCCAAATTCTGTAGTTCATCAAGTAACTCTTTAGCCTTGTTCACTCTCTGTCTCCTTTATGATATAATAATAGTGTGTTAATTATAGCTGAGACAAAGAGTGTCTTGGCTTTTTTAATGCGCAAATTCGTTGACTAGATCACGGATAAAGGACTTCCAGTCAGATTCCCTAAACGTTAAGAGACGATCTGTAGTAAAATTTCTAAGTCTTTTATAGAAAAGCATCTTTAGTTGAATTGATTCACCAACAGTAAGGAAGATGCCGGGAAAGCGATGTACTGAATGCACTCTATTTCCGTATCCAGAAATATCTAAATGTATTACCATTTCTGGATATGAACGCCCAAAATTAGCTTCAACTCCGAACTCAACCTTAACTTCTTTTACAATTGGAATCTCGTTAAAAATTGGTCGTGCAGAAAATAATGGCGACGAGACTTTTTGCCCTTTTCTTCTTCCTGAATATGGATATTTTTTTGGCCTCATAATCTCACCTCGTCTCCAATCCTTAAAGATTCATAGCTTGTTTGCGTGACTACGAAAATGCCATAATTTTTAATAGTGATTGTGTGCATGTCGCCAATTTTCTCCTTGTGAACAACCTTGCCTTTGATTTCTGCGCCTTGATTATCAGCTTTATAGACGATAATCGGGCGCTTTTCTTCTAATTTCTTAATCTGGATACTCTGCCAGATGTTCAAAGTAGCAGACAATACAATCCATAACGCTATAAATTGTTTCATGTTTACTCCCTATAATCGTTATAAATTTCAATAGCTGGAATTGACTCATTATCAGTTGCAGAAGTAATTACCAGCTCGCTTCTCACTTTTCTCTGAAATTCTAGTAACTCCTCTAT
This sequence comes from Streptococcus oralis, assembly GCF_026782345.1. Classification (GTDB taxonomy): domain Bacteria; phylum Bacillota; class Bacilli; order Lactobacillales; family Streptococcaceae; genus Streptococcus; species Streptococcus oralis_CK. Next base: position 116,486 of record NZ_JAKUWI010000003.1, read on the forward strand.
CGAATTGATTTCGATAAAATGCCCCTCTGCGCCGTTCGGGAATTCTCTTTGTATTCGACCTTTAAACGCTTTATGATTTACTCCTTTAGAAAGCCAAGTGCCTTCTCTCCTAGAAAATCGCTTATCAAATTCTTCAAATGTCGAACAGGTTCTAACTTCTCTTTTTGTGTATTTTTTAATTACAGCATTAGGAATGCGATTTTCATCTCCCCCGCTTGTGCTTGTAAGTAAAAATTCCATCACTCCACCTCCTCAACTCACCTTATGACTTTCCAGTTCACCAAATTCGTGGCCGTGGCTTACGAAATACGAACCAATCAGGATTGCATCAGCCTCGTCGTCTTTAACGTTTAGGTTAAATTTATCCGCAACCTTAGCAACTGCCTGCAACTTCATTGATTTCTTGCTTCGGTCTTTATAGCTGAACTTCCAATACTTGCGCCAAGTCGAAACATTCACAAAATACACATTGTCAGCAATCAACCGTCCAAGAATAATTCCTGTCACAATTCCAATACTGATCATGGACTGCTGATTTGGCCCCATGACCGAGTTCTTCTCGACCACAATCGATTCAAAATGACAGTCGTACTTCTGGAGCGCTCTCGATTGAATTGCTCGCAGTTCGCTAGCCATGAACCGACCACGTTCAAAGAAAGACTTGCTTTTATGTTTTAAGACACCACTCTGGACAAGGTCAGAGCCGTGAAATACGGCCCATCCTGTCGCAGTAGTTGAAATGTCTAACGATAAGGTCAGATTTTTCATTGGAGCTCTCCCTTGATACCGCAAAGATCAAAGAGATTCCGCTTGTTGTTTTCGATGAACTCAAAGAACTTCTGAAGCTCGGCCAAGTGGCGTTTTTCTCTCTTGACTCCAAGGCTTGTATGATACTCTGTCGGCGTTTTCGGTGTTACCCTGATGTCTAGCCAATAGAGAGGCTCGAACACGTCGCCACTTGTATCAAGAGAAGCATCTGCGTCCGTATTTCTGAAATGCATCTGCATATCATATTCAATTTTATTTGTGATCGTGATGTTCTTATCTACGATTTCGAGTGTGATAGTTGTTCCTGGTATATCAATTTTATTAAGCATTTGTTTTTCTCCTTTAAAATAATTTTATTTGTGACTTATAATTTTCAAGTCTCTGTTGAGCAAAGTTGAAAATGTTTTTGTCAAGCTCACAACCAACATATTCAAAACCTAACTCCTGACAAGCAATCAAGCTACTTGCTGAACCGACATGAGTATCAAGAATCTTATCTCCGGCTTTTGCGTAGTTTTGCAGCAACCAGAAATAAAGATTGATGGGTTTTTGGGTTGGATGAATTCTAACCTCATTCAAAGCCTTGTTTCCTTGCTGGATATGACCTTCGGATATTGACTTCCCTTGCATCATGCCATTCCACATATAGCGAAATAAGCGCGTGCTATCATGTAAGCTGCAGTATGCTATCTCACAATCTGAAAAACTTGAATGACCATTAACTTTGTCCCATACAATACGGCCAGAACCGAAAGAGTAGTTGAAGTAGTTCACACCCCAAATGATTTGATTTTTTGAAACTCTAAAAAGTTCGTCAAAATAATCTCGATTTGGAATTTGCCACTCTGAGGTTTCTCCGTACAATCTACTGACACCAATCGGACTGACTTTCCTGCCATAAAATTTTCTTTTTTCTGGCCCGGAAAAATACGGTGGATCAACAATAGCTAAATCAAAATAGTTGTCAGGATATCTTTTCATGACATCCATACAATCTTCGTTAAGAAATAATTTCAAGTCATCACCTCATTCCAACTCCTTTGCTATTGCAGCGATAACATTGATGGTCACGCTATTTCCTGCTTGTTTGTATAATTGGCTATTGCTATTCACTTCTTGAGCTTTATCAAAAGCCCAATCAGGAAAACCTTGTAACCTCCAACACTCACGAGGTGTTAGCTTGCGAATACGATAGCCAAAAGATAAATGGTTATTTTCGTGATAGCTATTACTTGTCAGTGTAGGAGCTATTTCATGCACTCCACCCTGATTATAGCCATGGCCACGCTGGATGATTTTAGGTTCAAGACCTCCACCTTGATATGCTCTGATTGTTGGTGCGATGCCATCTGTTTCGTAAACAACTCCACATTGATTAAAATTGGGTTGCAATATCCCAAATTGTTTTATAGTATTACTTTTTATTGCTATCTTTTGCCTCTCTCCTTTATTCGTTGTGAGTGTAGGAGCTAGGCCGTCAGCTTGATAGACTTCCCCATTCATGCCATTTCCAGAGGGGTTCACATTGCCAATTTTCACGACTGATTGGCTACTAGTTGACTGATTTTCTCCGCCGAGAGGAAAAATTCTTCTGGTACGTTCTCCTCTAAGATGTCCGATAATGAACACACGTTCCCGATTTTGGGGGACTCCAAAATTTTTGCTGTTAATGCTTTCCCATTCCACATTGTACCCCAGTTCATCCAAGGTTGAGATAATGGTCTCAAATGTAATTCCGTTTTCGTGATTGAGGAGTCCTTTGACATTCTCAAGGAATAGATATTTAGGTCTGAGAATAGATGCGAACCTAGCAATTTCAAAGAACAAAGTTCCTCGAGTATCTTCAAAACCTCGTCTGTTTCCTGCAATGCTGAAAGCCTGGCACGGAAATCCTCCACAGATAATGTCCACACGTCCGATTCCTCGAATAAACTCGTCTGATACTGCTGTGATGTCATGTAGCTCTATTTCTCCTTTCGTTTGAAAAATGGACTTATAAGATTCTCTAGCAAATTTATCAATCTCACAAAATCCAATACACTCGTGTCCGACACTTTCCATTCCAAAACGAAATCCACCGATACCAGCAAATAAATCTAAAAATTTCATTTTTTTATTTTCTAAAAAATGCGACTGCCTCTGTTGTGAGTTTGGCTAAATACGGGCAGTCGCTCGTCCAAGGTCACATAACCTTTACTGACGTTTTCTAGTTCGCAGTTTTACAAGAATACACGGCTTGTTTATTTTTGAATTGTTTCCATTTTGGAAATAGTTGGTTTTGGGTTATTTTGATTTTTCAACAGCAAACATATCCTCGAATTCATCTGTCTGCTCTTTGAACTTCATCGGGCTGTCCCCTCTGAAATAAAATCCATTGTCATCCAATTCGCCTTTGACTCCCGTCGCCCAAGACAAGAAAATTGAGCCTCGGCAGTCAGGACAATTCATGAATGTAAAGTAAGATGGGACTTTCCACCGCTTCGCACATCCACAAAACGGGCATTGCAAATCAACATCTACCTTCTCGCTTGGTTTCTGCGAAATCGCTGTGCTTCCGCTAAATTTTGCAGATAACTTGTCCTTCGCTGCTTTGATATTGACAGGATCAATTTCAGCTAACTTCTCAGCATCAATTTTTAAAACGGCCCCTGCATTCTCGGGCTCTTTCTGACTTAAATCCTCAAGAATTTCGTCAGACCCTGTGATCATCTGATAGGCTTTGAATAAGGCTTGATAATCAAGTTCCTGCGCTCGTTCAAAACTCAATTTTACGTCATCTTGTTCAATATAGATTTTCATTCTTTCCTCGCTTTTTCTAAAAGATTACTACCCATTTTTCGGTAATATGATGGGTTCTTGCATATTCTTTCACAGCCATTTCTTCGGCTTGGGTGCGACTATATGCCAAAACATGATAGAAAGCCTGTGTCTGTCTATTGACACCCCAGTTACACCTAATCTCATAGAATTTCAACTCTTTATTGCTAGACCAAAAGTGGGATGACCGCTTGCCTAGCTTGTATGTTTCTCTATCGACTCTCATAATTTGGGGATCAGTCATCAGACCACCTCCACACGTTGACTCAGCGCTTTCGTTTTGCAGTATTCGCAATGACCGCACGGCTTCGCCTTCTCTTCGCCTCGCTTGACCTTATCAAGATGCTGAATCAGCATAGACAGCTCAGTCAGCTCATAGTCGAGTTTTTCCTGCGATTGGAAAACAATCGCTCGGGTATCAGGCGTCGACTCTTTCGTCACTGCGTAAATAATAGGGGTGAACTCTTTGCCGTACTGATTTTCCAGCATCTTCTTGTAAGCCGCCATCTGAAGGACATACCCCCAAGCTTCGAACCAGCGGACCTGAATATTTCGTCCGCTTGCTTCGTCCTGAATCCAGACCATGCTATCAATGTCAGATTTCGTGGTCTTAATATCCACGAAATACCCTTTTTCAACATTGAGACAGTCAATCTTGCCTTTGAATTCCACGCCTTCGATTTTGCCTGTTACAGCAACCTCTTTCTGGCCGACATAGTAGTCCATGAACTGCTTATCAGCTTTCAGTCGCTCAATCATGCGCTGGCCGACTAAGAAGTCGGATTTCAACTGACCTTTGGTCTTTCCGGCTTTTGAAATCATGGCATCTGCGTTTTCATCCATAAATTTCTTATGTACTTCTGGACTTTCAAAATAGCTGTGGACCATGTTCCCGACCAAGAGAGCCGTGTTGTCTCTCTGGTCTTCCCATTCTCCTTCCAGCTCTGCTAGCGCTCGCGCTTCACACTCTCTAAATCGCTTATATTGCGAGATAGACCAGTAGCGACGTGCAGAAGCTGCTGAATAGTAGTCTTTACCAAGTAAATCCATTGTCATTCCATTTCCACCCTTTCAGCCTTGCTTGCCATTTCAGGCATTACTCGGACAATAATCCCTAACTCTTGAGAAATAGCCTTGAATTGCTCTTTGACTTGACGCATATTTTTTTCAGGGAAAATAATTTCCATATTTTGGTATCGATAACCATATTTTTTAGCCACATCATCAGAAGCCATATTTTGCGATTTTTGGCCTACTCCTTGTTCGTGGGCGCTATTACCCTCCGAACTCGTTTCAGGCTCAAATTCTGGCTGATTTTGGGTGTAGGATTGATTCTGGGTATTTCGTTCTGCTTCCGCTTGAGCTTGTCTCATTTCAGCTGCATCTGCGTGCAGGACATTGATAACATCCAAAACTGATTTACCTTCTTTGAGCATGTCAACGTATTTTTGAGGAGTTAGATCATTATCCTCTGCAATAGCTGTCATTTCCTCGATACGCTTTTTAAGCTCTTCCTCCGCCTTGGCTTTATCAGCTAGGTCTTTATCGTCTAAAATGGCCTGCAGGATATCCTCCAGCTTGGCGCCTCCTTCATAAAGTCGGATATAGACAACTGGGCCAAAGCCGGCCTTGGCAGCTGCTTCTGTTATCTGGATAAGTCCGGCCTCGCGTTGCTGTTTTTTGGTTGCTTCTTCTGCGACCAAATCAGCGATCATTTTAGAGGTCGCTTGATTGATCCGCACATTGTCGGCCATGAAACACTTTTTCTTGCTAAAATCGTCAAAGTAAATAGCAAACAGCTTGATATCGAGATCAACTCCGCTATCTGCGATTGCAGATTCAAAAGCTTCTCTGACTGTTTCCTTGCGAGCTTCTGTCGCTCTCTCTTCAAATTCTTTAATCTGATTTCTGATGTCAGCCTGCAAAGTTTTGATAGGGTCTAGTACAGCATTAACCCATGCTTTCACTTCGTCCAACGGATTAGAGTAGTCTTTTAGTTGGTTTTTAAGTTCTTGCTCAATCTGACGTTGCACTCGTCCCAATTCGTCTTTAACCTTGGTGTCATCTGACAAAGTTTCTTCTGTCACGATATAGCCAGCGTATTTCTTTTGATAAGCTGCTAAAGCCTGTTCTAAAACTTCCTTTCCTTGGATTTCGATTTCGGCGGCCTTTAGGACAAATCCGACTTCTAAATCCGTCACTGGAACGAGTTCTAGGCTATCTGTTACATCTTTCAATTCTTCAGTCATTCTAGAAATCCTCCCCTTCTAGCATGTCCATTTGGCCGGTTCCTGGCTCTTGGTCGATTACTTCGCCCGTTTCTTGGTCAAAATCTGGGATCTCATCTGCTGGGTATTTTGTATCTGTGGTTGTCAACTCCTGGTTGATAACCTCTTTTTTTGGTTCTTCAGTCACTTCTTCAGAAGCTCCAAGGATACTATCTAATGTTTCAGCCTCTTCTCTCACTGGTTCAGCTTCTTTCATTTGACGATCATTGTCGTACTCGTCAGCAATTGTGTTATTGATTGCTCCAGCGAACAAGTCGCTGTCATTGCTTGTGTTGATAAACATTTTGGCAGCTCGGTTGATAACCGTACGCATGGCCATCTGGTCAGGGAAGTCGATTTGGACATTTTTCGTTTTCGCCTTAGACCATGACTTGTCAATTTGTTTTTTAGTCATGACTTCAAAGAACTCTTCTCCATCAGTTCGAGTGATGATGCAATAAGCAGCAATTATTGGATTATCTGCGTTCTGCCAATCTGTCTCATGTTTGACTAACTTCTTACGCCCGTTTTCAACTGATACCTCTAGCGTATCCCCTTCGTAGACAACATTAGCAGTAACGTCTTTCACCTCTTGCAAATCTTTAGTAACTTTAATGGTCCCAAAATAAGACATTCTCAATTGGACGTCAGAGCCATATTTGATAAAGTAACATTGCTTTTTAGCCGGGCTTAGTCCTTGGGTTACCATTTCTAATAATGCGTTATAAACGCTGTCTTGAGTGCATTGTTGGAGCAAATTTCCACTGTTGGAGTTTTTTAGAGCATAATATGCCGAACTCAGCGCATTGCTAACGCTATAATTCGGTGCAATCAGGAGCCCTTCTCCCTTCATCGCTTCGATCCGTGTTGCAACATTTGATGTAACTTGCTTCTGTGTTAGTTCGTTTGTCATTTCTTTCTTCCTTTCGTTTTCTTCAAATTCCAATTTTCACGCTTCAAGCGTCTGTTTTTGTTTTGCAATTTCAAAATTATGTCTTGTTGTTCGTTGATGATTTTCCCAAGTTCTCGGCCAAGATGGATATAGTCAGACCGCCAATTGTCGATTTCTGCGTGTAATTCTTCAATCATACTTCATCACCCACATATCGACGCCGACCACATCCGATATCCACATACTCGCTAGGGTCAAGTTCTTCTCGTGGTTCAGGCGGTTGCATCATATCTCTGTCATAATCAAACATGAGCATACACCTTTCCGAGTTCCAGGACTCGTTTCACATATCTAGCTTTGGACGTCAAACCGAGATCCAGCAATTCGTTTTTTTCTTCATGATTGGCCAAAAGCCACACACGGTTTTCAAGTTCAATTCTGGTCATCTTCCTGCTCCACCTCTTCAATTTTCACTTCGCTATTTAGACGCTTCATCGCTTCATCTACCGACTTGCCGTCCAGGACGTCCTTGAGCACGTGGCTTACATCGTGCATTGTTTGAGCCTTCGCCTTGCTTCTTTCAGTCTCTGGCATCAAGCCCATATCTTGCAGAGCTAGAAACGCAAGGCTGAAAGCGTGCATTTCTTTCTGAAGTTGTTTGATTTTTTTGATTGCTTTTAGTGCTTTAAACATATTGTTCTCCTTTTTTATTTATTCTCCAACTTTCCAAATTCGACAGCGGGATTCCACTCCAGAAGAAGTCTTGTCTTGAAATTCCCAGTCATTTCCATAAACTCCCGCAGCTTCGTATGAAGCTGATTTCAAATAAGCAATAGCTTCTTCCTTAGTCTCGAAAATAGTAGCCGAATAATCTTGCTTGCCAATTGGCAAAAAGTCTCTTCCAATCAAACTGAAATCCTCGTTTCCAGTTTCAGCATTTTTGACATGGATTGATATAATGTACATCTACATTTCTCCTTGCAGTCTAGCCTTAATGTCAAAATTTTCTTTGTACTTGTAAGCAGCAAGCTCCTGCTTCAAATCGTAGTTTTCTTGCTCGAAAGCAAAGCGACGTTTGCGCTCTTCGAGAAGGTCCTCGTTAAGCTCGATTGCGACCTCTCTCCAGTCAAGGTTGATTACCTTAAACAAGCGCTCGTGTTTGAGTTTGAATTTAGTAAATAGTTTCATGGTTGCTCCTTTTTAAATTGCCGTCCTCTGCCAGTTTTCGTGATACCACTCAATCACGGCATCCCTTGGATATTTCTCACGCTTGCCTTCAATTCTTGGAAAGTCTGCGTGTCGGTTGAAGCGCTCGTCGAATGTCGTCGTGTCCTTCGTTCCTAACAGCATTTCAGAACATTGTGACTTGTTCAGCTCCATCGGATAGCGCTTCTTTTCGTCAGTGATAACAGTCATGACCTTGAGTGTCCTATCCATCAAACCAGCCTCGAACTGGTCTAATAGTTGCATCATTAAATCGTTCATGTTATAATTTCCTTGAATAATTTTGTTGAGCACCTGATTGCCGTCAGGTGCTTTTTTGTTTATGTCTTGTAGACACTTCCGTTCGTCGCATAATACGTCAGCTCGTTCATCTTATTCGTGAACCGTTCGTCTGTCGTAATCAGCAACCTCTCTTTAAGCAGAGTTGATAGTTTGTAAAATTGGCTTTCAAACTGATCAATAATCTGCTGCCGCTCTTTAGTAGTCAGTTGCTGACAAGGAGCGTCTCGAAGCTGTGTCTTTGCTGAACTTAAAGGCATTTGTTTTCATGTTTCCTTTCGTTATTCTGTCAACGAGACTCTGCTCGTAAAGTTCTTTGAGGTGCTTGCCCTCAAAATTAGTTGTGATAATTGTATTCGTCCTGTTTTCAAGAATTTGATACAGGATTTTTTGCATCCAGTTATTGCCTTGTCGGATTTCATTCCCAACACTCGACTCTTTTCCGAGGTCATCCAAAATCAAGAAATCAACATTTTGTAAAAATTTCACGACTGAGCGCTGTTCCCATTTCGAGTCCTTGTATTGAAAAGCCTCTTGTATTCGAGAGAACAACTCCATGGACGGCATATACACGACCGACTTGCGAGCTTGAAGCATTTGAAAGCTCTCGTTTAAGGTTTTAGCTATCCCGACGGCCAGATGGCTCTTGCCAACTCCAGGCGGTCCAGAGATAATCGTATTTCCTTCATATCGCTCTTTCACATAGTCAGCCGTTACACGCTTAGCGAAATTGACTGCTTCAGCATCTTGGTCTGTATGGATTTCAAAATTTCCAACCGTCGCATTTTTCAAATCGCTTGGGATGATGCTCTCTTTCGCAAAGAGAGAGTAGGACCTTGTGTCTCTGATTTGAGCTTCAGCAATAGCTAACTGCTCGCTTGCATTCTGATTGATAGTCTCTTGAACGCATTCAGGACAATAGGTCAGCGTATTACGAGTGCAAGGGTTGACTGACCGCCACATATAGACCCCTTCATGTTTTGGGCATTGCTGTTTCAATGTCTCAATCTGCAAGGCTCTTTCTTGCAACTCTTTGCTCGATACTACTTGCATACGCACCTCCTAAAATCCAAGCCGTGGATCAAATCCGTCATCTGACAATTTCAAGCGACCATTTGACTTACTGCTCGACCGAGTGGGCTTTTGTCTGTTTTCGACTAACTCAGCCGTAACCAGTCCTTTCTGTTTCCAGTCTCTCAAGATGCTACTGAGATACTTGAAATAAGGCTTACCATTGCCCACGCACTCCTTGATTGCTAACTTGATAACCTCTTTACTATGGTCTTGCAAGAAAGCTTTCAAGTCCTCGATTTCAAACGGTGTTGGATATCGTCCGAACTCTGAAAATATCCAATCATGAACAATTCCTAAGTCATTTTCTGCGGGTGCGTCCTCTATACTATGTAGAGTATTAGCACCAGCCCCATCTGGTTCACTCAGTCTTGATAAATTAGTATTGATATTATCAGTCTTGATTGACTGTAATTTTTGCAGTTCTTGACCTGTATTTTTTACAGTTCCGTACTGTAATTTTTGCAGTTCTTGACCTGTATTTTTTACAGTTCCAGAAATATATAATCGATTAGGTTTATTTACCCCTTGTCTTTCTTCTTTAATCAATCCGAAGTCTTGCAATTCTTTCTTTGCTTTAATCACAGTTTTTTCATTGCAATTAAGCAATTCCATGAACTGCTGGTTTGTAAAGTAGATAAAGACATCTCCATTTTTGTCATGCCATTTATTTTGAATAGACAATGTACGTCTATCAAAAATCAGCATGTACATAACTTTCGCCCTCAGACTCAAATTCCTGTATTCTTCATCCAGTAACCACTGCGGAAACTGATAGAAAGCGTTGTTCTTCACTTCGCTTATTTTCAATCATTCTTTCTCCTTTCTATACAACCACGTTTCGTGGTCTTGGATCCGAAAAAATTTCGCCAATATCTTTCCCAAAAATATCAGCGATAATAAACATTTCGTCAGATCTAAAAGAACTTTGTCCTTTTTCTTTCTGTCGGTATGCCGTTTCAGAAATCCCGAGTTTTTGCGCTAACTCTTTCTGTGAGATACCTTTTTCTTTTCGTAATTGATAAAGATAAATTTGCACGTTCCTACCTCCTTATTTTCTATTTGTTCCTCGCAATTCTGCTATAATTTAGTCAGAAAGGAGGTGATGTTATGACTGATTATCAATTAGAAGCTTCTCTGATCGTCCTTGGCAAAGAGTACGAAAGAGCCAAGGAAGACGGAAAAGAAAGCTTCAGTATACATGTGTCGTTCTTTGATGGCTTAGATACTAATTACCATCTTCAAGAGTTTGCAAGACAATATCCCGTAAGGATTGCCCGTTTGAAGCCTGACCGAATAACTTTTCTAATCGACTGACATCATTTAAAGGGAAAGGATTGTTTTCTACTCGTTCATTGAACGTAAGAACGACTTCACAACTCTCTAGAAAATGATTGGTAAATTCCACTCGCTCAACTCCGTCCAGAAACATTCCATCGACGAATACAGCAGGGTGGTTTTTTCTCGCCGTCAATAGTACATCGTGTTCTGATGTGTTTACTGCAATTGTTCCTTTCATACCGTCTTACTTTCCAGCGCCCTGAGTTCTATCTCATGGCTGACTTGTCTCAATAGCTTCTCACACGCTATTTTAGCTTCTCTGTACGTTGAGTTCTCGCTGATGAAGTAATCAGCAAGTTCTATGATTTTATCTTCCATGATCGTCTCCAAAAATCGGTCTTAAGACCGATGTAACATCTTCAAAAATATTATATAGTTATGTTATCCTTTACAAGAAAGGAGCTGATGCAAATTGGCAAAATTTTTGAAGGGGACTGTGGTTCAGTGATTCAGTTTGGCTAGGTAACCAACACGTTTTTACTGCGAGTGCGACTGCATGGAGCCTGTCGCTGACTATAAGAGGGACTGCAGCTCTGCTTATAGCGGGACTGACAGACAACTACCGAGCGGCACTCAAAGACTAGCCAAACCACGTTGATTGCAGTGCTGGACGCATGACCAGCGAAGTTTCAACCAGTCGCTTTACACCGACTGTGAAACCTTATCAAAGTATGCAGGTCTTGACCTAGTGTAAAGTAGGCCAAGACTTTTTTATTCCTCAAGTTCTTCCTACCCCCTTACTTCGTTGAGGGGTTTTTGAGTTCATTCATCTTTCTTCTCCTTTCTCTTTATTCGCTCTATGAGCAATAGCTAGGAGGGGAATTGCGCCCCTCTACGCTACCCTAGCTTGTTTAGTTTCTTCAACCTTTTCAATAACTAAGATTGTAAGAGCCATTTCTTGAAAATCTTTGTCGTCAAATCCGATAACGTCACCGTAAACTCTGATTGCTGTTAGTAGTGTATTATACAATGCGTACATATCATCTACTGATAACTTTTCACGATCTAGAATTTCTCCAAGTTTCAACGAGCGTTCTCTGCGATTCTTAACTTGTAAGATTTCTTTTGCTAGTGCGATTTGTTCTTGTGTTGTAAGTTCTTTATTCATGATGTTTTCCTTCGGTTTGTTTTTTTATTTCCTTAAGCTTGATTTAATTATAGCACACGTTTCGTGGTCTGTCAATGCTTTTTTTGCGAAAAACACAAAAAAGTTTTCTTTTCGTGGGTTTTTGTGTTATAATCTTCTTATAGAAATAGAAAGGAGAGGCAGTTATGGATAAAGAACAAATTGCTGGTGTTATTGGCGAAAAGATAAAACAATATAGACTTGAAAATGGTTGGACTCAACAAGAACTTGGTTCTAAAATCGGGATCAGCAAGAACGCTATTGGTAATTACGAAAAAGGCATTAGGTCTCCTAAAAAAGATACAATGTTTGATTTAGCAAATGCCTTTGGAATTTCGATTGATGACCTTTTCCCTCAAATAAGAAAAGATTCATCTCCCAAAATATATACAATCCAAGAAATATATAATGAACTAAAACCACCGAGACAAGACAAGGTGTTGACTTATGCTGAAAAGCAACTGGACGAGCAGAGGAACGAAGAAGAAACGAAGATAAACGAAGTATCGGAGAAAGTTGTTCAACTCTATGGTTACGACTACTACGACCACGCTACTTCTGCTGGTACTGGGCAGTATTTGAACGATGTACGAGTGGAACGTATTGAGTTGCCAGTAGATGTAGATGCTGACTTTGTTATCCCAATCAAAGGGGACTCTATGGAGCCCGACTATCAAGATGGAGACCTGGTATTCATTCAGACAAGCGTTGACTTGAATGATGGTGTTATCGGAGTGTTTAACTACAACGGAGAGGCATATATCAAGCAGCTTGTCATCGACAAAGAACAGGCATACCTACATAGCTTGAACCCTGCGTACAAGGACATGCCAATCACACCCGAAACGGACTTCCGAATTATCGGTGAAGTCGTGGATTTGTATAGGGAGAAATAACATGAGTAACGAAAGTAGACCGATGGAAGTGATTAAACACAACCTAGATTGCAAATGCCACAGACGAAGAGAGTGGATTAGAGTCAATGATAAGTGGCATGCTATCGAGTTTTCGGTAGACGATCCAAACGAACCTCCTATGACCGAAAAAGAAAAAGCCAATGTGGCCTTAATTCTTCAACAACACTTACCGAAAGAGTAAAAACAACTGTTTCTAAAATAGATATAGTTGCAAACAAAAAAGCCCCACGCTCTCAAAGTTTGGCGACTCTGAGCGTGAGGCGATCTGTATAGTAAGAGGCATTAAAAAGCCCTCTTTACTATACCCATTTTATCAAGAAATGAGGTGAAAAGCAAATGGCATACTTTAGAAAAAGGGATAATGGCTGGGAATACCGCATATCTTATAAAGACAAAGACGGGAAGTATAAACAGAAATCAAAAAGCGGGTTTAAGACAAAAAAACTGGCTCAAGCTGCAGCAAGGGAGATAGAGGATAATCTATCCGAGAATATTCTGACAGATAAGGATGTCACGCTCTATGATTTTGTTAAAACATGGTCTGATGTATACAAGCGACCGCACGTCAAGGATAAGACCTGGGACACTTATACCAAAAATCTGAAGCATATCAAAACTTATTTTGGAGATTTGAAAGTAAAGGATATTACTCCCTTGTATTACCAAAAACGACTCAATGAGTTTGGCGAAAAATATGCTCAGGAAACACTTGAGAAATTCCATTATCAGATAAAAGGCGCTCTAAAAGTTGCAGTCAGGGAGCAAGTGATCAGCTACAACTTTGCTGAAGATGCTAAGGTTAAGTCTCAGATAGAATCCAGGTCAGAGGATAACGACTTTTTAGAGGAAGGCGAGTATAAGGATCTAATTTCGTCCACACGCTCGAATATACAATACGTGTCCTATTTCACCCTCTACATCCTTTCAGTGACTGGTATGCGCTTCTCTGAGGCTCTGGGGCTTACCTGGGATGATATAGATTTCAAAAATGGAATCATTGACATAAACAAGAGCTTTGACTATTCAAAGGCTCAAGATTTTGGAGATTTGAAAAACGAAAGCTCAAAAAGAAAAATCCCAATTGATAAGATCACGATTGAAACTTTAAAAGCTTATAGAAAGCAGCACTGGCAAGCAAACATTAAAAATAGGGTATGTTTTGGAGTTTCAAACTCAGCGTGTAACAAGCTGATAAAAAAGCTTGTTGGTCGTCCAGTAAGAAACCACAGCCTAAGACACACTTACGCTTCTTACCTGATATTCAAAGGAATTGACATCGTGACCATATCAAAGCTACTAGGTCACGAAAGTCCAGATATAACTCTAAAGGTCTACTCACACCAGATGGAAGCACTAGCGGATAAAAACTTTGAGCAAATAAAAGAAATATTCCTAACTGCTTAAATTTGGGGCGAGTTTGGGGCGAAACACCCACAAAGCCCGATAAATCAATAGCTTTTAATCCGTCTACCGCCTTTTAGTACCTGAATTAACAGGAATTAACCAAATGAAAGCCCGTAAAATCGGGCTTTTTTGTTATTCCAAATAGATAGGGATAACTGTATCTACCATATAGATTTACAAAAAGCAGTGACTCAAGTCACTGCTTTATTCTGTTTCTTCTTCAGTCTCTATTTCAGTGATTTGGACTTTTACCTTGGTAACACGTCCGTTTTTCACCTTGTCATTGGTTAGGATGATTTGTTTGTTTTGGCTGACCAATTCATAACTGAGTTTCTCAGTCGTTGGAATCATTCCCACACCCGTCAAATAATAACCGGCGATGGTATCAACATCATCACTTTCCAATTCTACATCAAAGTAGTCATTAAAATCATTAAGATTCATGGTGCCTTGAACGATATAGGTGTCTTCTCCTATTTGATGGACTTCAATTTCAGCCTTGTCAGTCTCATCATCAATCTCACCAACAATTTCTTCTAAGAGGTCCTCCAGAGTTACCAAACCAGCCATTCCACCGTATTCATCTAGTAAGATGGCCATTTGATTTTGGGTATTTCGAAGTTCTTTAAGGAGATCGTCCACAAAGATAGTCTCAGGAACAAACAGTGGCGTTTGGAGAATTCGTTTCCAGACAATATTGTCAAAGCCATCCACAAAAGCAGCATTCAACAAGCGCTTGGTGTGAATCAAACCAATAACATTATCCTTATCCCCATCATAAACAGGGATACGTGAGAAATTTTGCTTTAAAATACTCTCGATAATCGTTTGACTGTCATCCTGAATATCTACCATAAAGGCATCTGTTCGGGGTACCATTAGCTCACGAGCCATTAGTTCATCTAAAGAAAAGACTCCCTGTAGCATTTCAATCTCATCTGCATCCAAGGTTTCCTCACTCTTGGTCAACATGTACTCAATTTCATCTCGAGTCATCTTTTCATCCGCATCATCAAAGGTCATTGGCGTTACACGGCTCAGTAGATTAGTTGAAGCCGATAGAAGCCAGACAAAGGGACTGACAATCTTTCCAAGACCAATAATAATTGGTGCTGTTCGAATCGCCAAAGCATCTTTGAGATTGAGGGCAATCCGTTTAGGATAGAGTTCACCAAAAACAATAGAGATGTAGGTCAAGAATGCCAAAGAGAGGAAACTTGCAATGGCATAAGCTGTTTCTCCGTTCCCCATCCAAGAGGCAATTACTTGTCCAAGTGTATCTGCCAATTTTGCCCCTGACAAGATCGTGATCAAGGTGATACCGACTTGAATTGTTGATAAAAAGTGGTTAGGATTTTCAAGTACCTTTAACAAACGAATGTAACGTTTGTCTCCCTCTTCTGCCTTTTGTTCTACTCGGGAACGGTTTAGTGACACCATTGCCATCTCAGTGGCTGAGAAAAAAGCATTTAACAAGGTCAAGATAAATAATAATACAAACTGTAGCAACAAATTCTGACTGCTCGGGTCTTCCATAGTCCTTCTCCTAAAATAGTATCTTGTGCTTCATTATATCATAAAATTCTTCAGGATTCACATTATTTTTCATTTAAACAACAACTCCCCTGCCTCTAGAAGACAAAGGAACTGTTTTATTGTATCTATTGTTTCTGATCTGTCACCGTTACTTGACCTGTTCGGTAATCAAGCTGGATTCCCTTTTGAACATTGGGGATTAGCACGTTGAATTCCAATTCGCCATCTGAAGACTTGGCTTCGATTTGTGAAGCGGATGGAACTAGATCCTCATTTGTCGCATAATGGAGTGTCACGCGGTAACGGACCCTCTTATTTTTGTCCAAGGCTTTTCTGACCAAACTCTCATAGTAGTTCTGACCTGTCGAATCCTCAGCCTGCGCTTGGTTTGCCCAAGCTGTCTGGACCGCAATATTCTTGGGATTGCTGGTAGAGGCATCAAAGCCATCCAAACCACCTATCAAGGCATAGCCCAACAGGTGCCCTCTATCTACAGCATGCGTGTAAGCCCCCTTTAGATTCTTGACCTGATGCCATCCCGGTGGCGTCCAAGAGGTGGAGCCATTTCCAGTCTCTTCACGATTCTTATACTGCCGAGTCGTTTTGGATAAGATGGCATTGGCAACAGTCGGGACTGTTTCTTTTCCAACTGTCTTTGTTTTATTATCCGCATAGGGTTTGCTTGAAACCTTGGCATCTAGATTGGTTTTATTGCCATTGACAACAAAAGCCCCTGCTCCATTCCACTCGAGATCCCCCTTGATTTGGTTCTTTATCGACTCAGTTAAGACACTTTCAGCCAGCTCCTGACTGGGAGCTTCTGAAGCTTGTTTTTTCTGACTAACCTTAGTTCGAGGGCTATTTGATGCCGATTGCATCTGCTTGATATAATAGCTTCCCGCAGCCAAGAGTAAGAATAGAAGTAACCCTATCAAAGTCTGTCTTGTTTTTTTGTCCATTTTTCTCCTTATTCCTTTAGAAAAAGACTGGTCTCCCAGTCTAATTTCCTGTAAATTTGCTAATCAATTCCTGCCACTTTGCCGGAGACAAGATAGCCCACGGATCCTGTCCCTTTCCTAGGATGCCATAGCCAACCATCAAGCCGATTCCTAAAGCAAGGAAACCTAGCAAGAGTACGATAAAAATCAACAGTAGGCGACGGAGTACATAGCGTAAGTTTTTATTCTTCATCATTTGCCTCAATTCGCTGAATCTTCGCCCCTAACTGAGCTAACTTCTCATGGAAGCGGTAATAACCTCTATCAAGGTGGACTAGTTTACCGACAACTGTTTCTCCTTGCGCCACCAAACCTGTCAAAATCAAAGCAGCACTAGCGCGAAGGTCCGTTGATAAAACTTCTGCCCCCTGTAAAGCCTGCCCCCCTACAATACGAGCTGTGTCACGGATAATCTCTGAATGCAAGCCCATACGGCGCATTTCCTCCAAGTGTTGGAAGCGATTCTCAAACACCGTTTCCACCATGGTTGATTCCCCTTTTGCAACTGTCATCAGAGCTGTAAATTGTGCCTGCATATCTGTTGGAAATCCTGGATGTGGCAAGGTTTTTACATGAACAGCCTTGAGATTTTCAAGTTGAGAACGAACACGAATACCTTCTGATTCCTCTGTCACTTCAACGCCCATTTCAAGTAGTTTTGAAATCAAGGGACGATTATGCTCCCAGACTGCATCACGAACGAGAACATCCCCACCTGTCATAGCTGCTGCTACCATAAAGGTTCCAGCTTCAATACGGTCCTGTACTACAGTATGAGTCGTACCATGGAGGTCCTCAACACCAATCACGGTGATTGTTTCTGTGCCAGCTCCCTTGACCTTGGCTCCCATTTCATTAAGGAAGATAGCGAGATCAACAATTTCTGGCTCACGCGCAGCATTTTCAATGACCGTTACACCATCAGCTAGAGTTGCTGCCATCATGAGGTTTTGTGTTGCGCCGACACTAGGGAAGTCCATGTAGATATGAGCGCCATGCAAGTGGTCTGCCTTGGCTTCGATGTAACCAGCTGCCTGAGTGATTTTTGCCCCCATAGCTTCCAAACCTTTGAGGTGGAGGTCGATCGGACGACTCCCGATGGTGCACCCCCCTGGCATAGAAACTTTGGCATGGCCTACACGAGCAAGGATTGGTCCCAAGACAACGATGGATGCTCGCATCTTGCTGACATATTTATAAGGAGCTTCCTCCGTGATATCACCAGTCGCATCGACCTCGACAATATGAGCTTCCTCATCAAAGTCCACCTTGGCATTCAGACCACGAACTACTTGATTCATGGTGAAAACATCTGACAAGATTGGGACGTTCTGCAAGACTGTCTTACCCTTGCTTGCTAGAATAGTCGCTGCCAACAAGGGCAAGACTGCAT
Source organism: Streptococcus oralis (assembly GCF_026782345.1). Lineage (GTDB taxonomy): Bacteria > Bacillota > Bacilli > Lactobacillales > Streptococcaceae > Streptococcus > Streptococcus oralis_CK. The sequence goes on from NZ_JAKUWI010000003.1 coordinate 134,519, forward strand.
TCTTTGCTCCCTCGATTGTCACACTCCCGACCAGACGATTATCTCCGCCTTGAACCACAATTTTTTCCATAGTTGTTTCCTTTACTTTTGATTTTATAATAGTCCTCTAAGCGCTTCTTGCCACAGCTGGTACAAACTGATAAAGAATGAACTCAAGATGTAGCCCATCACAATACTAAAGAAGCCGACCAACAAACGAACCTTTTTTGTGTTAGTAGCGGTCACTTTTAAAACCTTTTCCCATCTTACAAGATCCTTTAAAAGGTAAAAACTCAAATAAATAAAGAGTATATGACTACTTATAGTGAATAATAATTGAACCATTTGACTATTATACCATCTTATCCGCTTGCGCGCTAGTTTTCGATTTTTCTACAAATTAGGGATTGTTTTTAAGGTAATCAATCGCATCCTGCAGGGTCTTAACAGGAACGATTTTCATCTCTGTTTTGATCGTTTTAGCAGCTTCTAAGGCTGTTTCATAGTTGCTTTTCGCATTTGGATCTGCTTTTTTTGCTTCCTCAGTGACTGGATTGTCAGGGGCAAAAAAGACGTTGGCTCCCTGACGAGAGGCTGCAACTACTTTTTTGTCAATTCCACCGATGTCGCCAACATTTCCATCGCGATCAATTGTTCCCGTTCCCGCAACGATGCGGCCATTACGAAGTCCTGGATCTGCTATCTGGGTGTAAATAGCTAGACTAAACATAAGACCGGCACTTGGCCCCCCGATACCTGCTGTTGAAAAATGAATTGGAACGTCACTGGTCACTTCCGTACGGTCAATCAAGCCAATCCCAATCCCATTTTTCCCGTTTTCGAGAGTGATAATTTTACCTTCTGCAGACTTGACTTTTCCGTCTTCTTCATAGGTCACCTTGACCGTGTCCCCTAATTGTTGAGAATTGACATAATCGACCAAGTCCTTGGAACTATCAAAAGTCTTATCATTAACAGCCGTCACGGTATCCGCAATGTTCAGAATACCCTTAAAAGTTGAATTATCTGTCACGGTTAAGACATAAACTCCCAAATACTTGAGTTCGATATTCTTTCCAGCCGTCTTCAATCCTTGATACTTGGCCATGTTTTGAGAAGTTTGCATATAGAACTGATTGATCCGCATAAATTCTGCATCAGTAGAGCCACCCGTAGTCTCCTTGGCACTTCTAATATCCGTGAAAGGTGTTAACCAAGCATAGACAAGATGCGACAGGGTTGCATGTCGAATGCCGACTGTTACAAACTGGTAAGCTCCTGCTTCTGTGTCTTCTGTTTCATTGACTTTCAAAACGCGACGAATATCTTCCGCTCCACCTGGAACTTCTATGTAGTAAGGTAAAGGTACTACAAAGGCTAAAAAAGTCAATACTAGTGCTAGGATGACATATAAGGGCCATCTAGTTTTTTTCTTCATGTTCTAATTCCTCCACAACACTGTTTGGGACATATTGCTGAATCTCCTGACCAAACCTCAGAAGTTCTCTCACGGCCGAAGAGCTGATATAAAGATGCTCCTGGCGACTATATAAGTAAATGGTTTCGATTTCTGGAGCCAGTTGATGATTGTAGTAGTCAAAGCTAGACTCGTATTGCAAGTCGGTGGCATTCCGCAAGCCACGGACAAGGGTTTTAGCCCCCAGTCTTCTTGCAACATCGACGACCAGTTGGTCATGAGAAGAAAGCACCTCTACATTATCTAAATGCGCCACAGCTTTTTCGACTGCCCGTTTGCGATTTTCAACAGGGAGAAAGCCTTGTTTGTGGGGATTGTAGAACACCCCGACATAAAGCTTATCAAAGAGTCTGCTGGCACGTTCAATGATATCCAGATGTCCATTTGTCATCGGATCAAATGAACCTGTAAATAATCCAATTTTATCTGACATAGACTGTCACCTTACTAATCCCATATATTTTTTCCTTCCAGATGCCTAAGCAGGCGATTTCTTCTGGAAGTTCTACAGACTTATCGGTTTCACAGACAACCATGATCTCTTCAGAGAAAAGGTTTCTTTCTGCCATTTTTTCGATATCTGCAACGATTTGTTCCTTGGCATAGGGAGGGTCTAAAAAGACCAGGTCAAAGGGACCTTTCACTTGCTCCAAGGCCCGTTCAGCCTCCATCTTTAAGAGCTGAAATTTGGAAACTTCCTTGGTCATTTGGATATTTTCAGCGATGACAGCTTGTGCCTTTCGATCCCGTTCCACTAAGACTGCATGGGACATCCCTCTTGACACAGCTTCAATAGACAGACCGCCACTGCCAGCATAGAGATCCAAAACACGACCACCCTCAAAATAGGGACCTATCATGTTAAAGATAGCTCCACGCACCTTATCCGATGTCGGCCTCGTCGTCTTGCCTTCTAGCGTCTTGAGGGGACGCCCTCCGTAGATTCCTGATACGATTTTCATACCGTTTATTATACCAAATTATAGGCAAAAAGAGAAAGAAAACCGAACCTTGCGGTTCGATTCTCTACAAAATATTTTCGTACGTATCGCGAACTTCTTGAGGCCAGACACTGGTCTGAACTTCTCCGATGTGTTTCTTACGAAGAAGGAACATGGCCATCCGAGACTGTCCGATCCCTCCACCGATTGTCAGTGGGAAAAGGCCGTTAAGCAGAGCTTTATGCCATTCCAGCTCAAGACGATCTTCGTCTCCGGTAAGAGCCACTTGGCGACGAAGGGTATCCTCATCTACCCGAATCCCCATTGATGAAAGTTCAAAGGCACAACCAAGAGATTCGTTCCAAACGAGAATATCGCCATTCAACCCCTTGTAGCCATTTTCAGACTCTGTTGTCCAGTCATCGTAGTCAGGTGCGCGGCCGTCATGAGGTTTGCCATCAGGCAACTCGCCACCAATACCAATCAAGAAGACAGCACCGAACTCTTTACAGATCGCATTTTCACGCTCTTTCGGTGTTAGATCTGGATAGCGTTCCACCAACTCTTCTGTGTGAATGAAGGTGATTTGTTTTGGCAAGATGGATTCGATATCGTAGCGGGCTTCGACGGCTAACTCTGTCAGACGAATAGCCTTGTAAATCTTTTCAACTGTTTCTTTAAGATAAGCGATATTGCGTTGACCATTTGGAATCACTTTTTCCCAATCCCACTGGTCCACATAAACTGAGTGGGTCGCGTCGAGCGAATCTTCGTCTGGACGAAGGGCCTTCATGTGAACAAACAGACCCTCACCTTCTCCAAAACCAAAACGAGCTAAGGTGTGGCGCTTCCATTTGGCAAGTGAGTGAACGACTTCATAGGTTTCATCTGGAATCTGCAAGACCTTTACGGATACTGGATGTTCGACACCGGACAAGTTGTCCTGCATCCCATCACCAACCTTGCTCAAGATGGGACCTTGAACTTCAACAACTTCTAACTTATCTTTCAAATACTGGGTAAAGGTGTTTTTGACAAAGGAAATCTCTTCTTGCTGATGAATAAAACTTTTCTTCATAAACGGCTCCTCAAAAATTAGTTAAAAGCATTATACACCTATTTCCAAGAAAAGAAAAGAGTAAATGAGAAAAAGTCAGTGCTCTTTCGAACACTGACTCTGTCATTCATTAATCGTTTCGACCAAAGATTCGTAAGATGCTAAGGAAGAGGTTGATAAAGTCTAGGTAGATGCTGAGTGCCATTGAGATGATCCAACCTGTCGCTACTTGTCCTCGTGACTGCTCATAAACATAGCGAATCTTTTGGTTGTCCCAAGCAATCAAACCTGAGAAAACCAAAACCATAGCAATACTAATCATGTAGTCGAAGAAGCTATTGGCTAAAAATAGATTCACAACCATGGCAATGATGAGGCCGACAAGCGCCGCCATCAAAGCTCGTCCCATGCCACTCAAATCTTTCTTGGTGAAAATTCCGATTACCGCCATGACAAAGAAGAGAAGGGCACTAGATACAAAGGCTGATAAGACGGTCCCAGGTGTATAGAAGGCTACGACAAAACTAAGCGTAAATCCATTTAAAACAGAATAAACTAAAAATACTGGGAGAGCTGCTGGGCTGTTCTTCGCAGCCATGCTACTTGCAACAAAGACTAGAGCAAGTTCTGCAAAAGTTGCAACCATCAGCCAGAGACGGCCATGCATTAAAAAGTAGACCAATTGGGACTGAAAGACTGTCAACATCAAAGCTGACACAAGAGCTGATAGACCAATCCCAAGTCCCACAAAGGCATAAACCTTAGCGTAAAATTGATTGAGACCTGAACGTTCTTGAATAATCGTTTGATTCATTCTGATTCTCCTTTTCTCTATAAATATGTCTTGATTATAACAAAGATTTTATAAATCAGCTAAAATAAAACATCAATATACCTGCGGCAACTGCCACGTTGAGACTTTCTGCCCGACCTTTCATGCCAATATGAACCAGCTGCTCAGCACTCTCAACCATGGCAGGACTAATCCCCTGTCCTTCATTTCCCATGACTAAAACAAAGTTCTCTAGTGAAGAAAGCTCACGATAATCCTTTGACTCTCTCGATAAGGTCGTTGCCAGAATGGGCATAGCAGTCTTCTTAGTCTCTTCTATAAAGGAAGCAAGAGACATCCGATAGATGGGCAAGTGAAAATGACTTCCTTGCATGGAACGCAGGGTCTTGAGACTGTAGATATCTGCTGACTTATCTGAAACAATAACCCCTGTAAAACCTGCAGCATCCGCAGTTCGAATCATGGTGCCAACATTACCAGGATCTTGGACTTCCTCTAAAAATAGAAACTTACCCTGACGAAAATCAGGCAGTCCTATTTCCTCTTTTTGAATCACTGCAACAATCCCTTGAGGAGTTTGCGTATCTGCCAAATCCAGCAAAATCTCCTCTGAAACCCAGATAGTTTGAGGAAAAGCGACTAGCTGATCTCGGTAACTTTCTAAGGCAAAAATCTTCTCAATCGTTACTCCTGCTTGAACAGCTTCTTCAAATAAGTGCCAGCCCTCAATCAAGTAAGCAGACTTTCGATATTTTTTTTGATGTAATTTCTTGGCATTTTTTACCACAGAATTGGCTTTTGAGGTTATAATAGTCATAGAAATATTATAACACAATCAAAGGGGTTTGGTATGCAAAAGGTTAGAATGATTGCCCAAGGCAGGGTGCAAGGTGTTGGTTTTCGCTGGGGTGTTTATACTTTAGCTCTTGAAATCGGTGGCATCACTGGTCGTGTCTGGAATAATGACGATGGCACAGTGGAAATTCTCGCTCAGGCAGACTCTTCTGCCACCATGGCAAAATTTATCCAAGAAATCCGAAAAGGTCCGACACCCTTTTCAAAAGTTACCTATCTAGATGTACAAATGAGCAACTTTTCATCCTATCCAGACTTCAAAGTCGCAAATTAGGTCTCTAGAACTATTGTATATTTTACAAAAAAACAGTAGAATAGAAAGGTATAATTTTTAAAGAAGGAATGAAAACATTGAAATCTATTAAACGTTTTACCCTCTCTGCTATGGGAGTGGCTATGCTACTCGTCTTGACAGGCTGTGTCCAAGTAGACAAAGCAACAGGACAACCTACTGGTTTTATCTGGAACACTATCGGATCGCCTATGGCAGAGGCTATCAAGTACTTCGCTACTGATAAAGGTCTAGGCTTTGGTGTGGCTATCATTATCGTAACCATTATCGTGCGCTTGATTATCTTGCCACTTGGTATCTACCAATCATGGAAGGCAACGCTTCACTCTGAAAAGATGAATGCCCTCAAACATGTCCTTGAACCACATCAAACACGCCTTAAAGAGGCAACAACTCAAGAAGAAAAACTAGAAGCACAACAGGCTCTCTTTGCTGCACAAAAAGAAAACGGCATCAGCATGTTCGGTGGTGTAGGATGCTTCCCTATCCTCATTCAGATGCCTTTCTTCTCTGCTATCTACTTTGCAGCCCAGTATACTGATGGAGTATCTAGCTCTACCTTCTTGGGTATCAATCTTGGTTCCCCAAGTATGATCCTTGTCGCCTTCGCTGGTATCCTCTACTATCTCCAATCACTCCTTTCACTTCACGGAGTAGAAGACGAGATGCAAAGAGATCAACTCAAGAAAATGATTTACATGAGCCCACTCATGATTGTCGTCTTCTCCCTCTTCGCACCAGCTAGTGTGACACTTTACTGGGTTGTCGGTGGTTTCATGATGATTCTCCAACAGTTCATCGTTAACTATGTTGTTCGTCCAAAACTTCGTCAAAAAGTACGTGAAGAATTTGCCAAAAATCCACCAAAAGCAAGTTCAGCATCAACTACAGGCGGGCGAAAAGATGTCACCCCTAACCAAGCAACTGCAATTACGACTACTAAGAAACATAAAAAACGTAATGCTGGTAAACAACATTCTAGAAAATAAGGTAACGGCTTAGCTGAAAGGCTAGGCCTTTTTGCATTACAAAAGCCTGATGTTCCCACCAGGCTTCTTTTTATCCATGTACACGCTTCATATAGTCTTGATAGCTTTCTGTGTCCATGAGTTTTTTGGCATTCTTGACACGATCTGCTGTTGGTGGTTTTACCCCTTCAAGTGAGTATGGAATTCCAAGTTCACGCCACTTGAATTCTCCCATAGTGTGATAAGGTAGGATTTCAAACTTATCAACGTTTTTGAGGGTTTTGACGAATTTACCGAGTTCAATCAAGTCCTCATCTCTGTCTGTCAAGCCTGGAACCAGCACATGGCGAATCCACACAGGCTTCCCAATATCTGATAGATATTTTGCACAGGCCAAGATGTTTTTATTGGTTTGGCTGGTAACAATCCTGTGTTGTTCGTCGTTGATCTCCTTGATATCCAAGAGAACCAAATCTGTCACAGCCATGAGTTTATTAAACTTTTCGAGATAACGTGGTTTATTACGGAACGGAAGGGCACAGGTATCCAAGGTACAGTGGATTCCTTTTTCCTTGGCCTTGGTAAAAAGGGCAATCAAGAAATCAATCTGCAAGAGGGCTTCTCCTCCACTGACAGTGATTCCTCCCTTGTCTCCCCAGAAACCACGGTAGCGAAGGGCTTCTGACAAAACATCGTCTACTGTCCGTCTTCGTGATTTATTGGTCTCCATAGCCCATGTATCGGGGTTATGGCAGTACTGGCAACGCATCTGACAGCCCTGCAAAAAGACAATAAACCGAATCCCAGGGCCATCTACCGCCCCAAAACTCTCTGTCGAATGCACCATTCCTGTCACTTGTCCATAGTCAATTGTTTCTTCAGACATATCGTCACCTTCCTTGAAACCGTTTTATAGTTTTATTATATCACGAGTAAGGTGAAAAACAAGGTTTTTTTGTCTATTTTTTAGAAAGCAATCTGTTTTTCACTTTCATTTTCAATTTCTTTTAATGATCCGATTCAAAATCAAAACCATACAAGGTTGCAAAATAGTCCTCAGGGCGCTCTGCACGGCGGATTTGGCGGGCTTTACCTTCTTCAGTATAGAGGATTTCTGCCGAGCGTAGTTTGGCATTGTACTGGTAACCCATGGAGAATCCATGTGCACCTGTATCATGAATTACCAGCAAATCACCGATTTCTGTATGAGGTAGTTCGCGATTAATGGCAAATTTATCATTGTTTTCACAGAGTGAACCGACCACATCTACCACCTCAACAGGGCCGTCTGGATGAGTAAGATTAGTGATATGGTGGTAGGCCCCATACATGGCTGGGCGCATGAGGTTGACTGCTGAGGCGTCCACACCCAGATAGGTACGATAGGTTTTTTTCTTATGAGTGACTCTTGTGACGAGAGCTCCATGAGGGGCTAACATAAAGCGACCCAATTCGGTGAAAATCTTAACCTGACCAAGACCTGCTGGCGTGAGGACTTCCTCATAAACCTTACGAACTCCCTCACCAATCACAGCAATGTCATTTGGCTCCTGATCTGGACGGTAATTGACTCCGATTCCGCCGGAAAGATTGATAAAGTCTAGTGGAATACCCAACTTTTCCTTGATTTCAACAGCCAATTCAAAGAGCTGACGCGCCAACTCTGGGTAGTAGAGATGGGTGACAGTATTGGATGCTAGGAAAGAGTGAATCCCAAAAGTCTTGGCTCCTTTTTCCTTCAAAATCGCAAAGGCTTCAAAAAGCTGGTCCTTGGTCATGCCAAACTTGGCTTCTCCAGGATTGTCCATGATATCTGTTCCTAGCTCAAAAACGCCACCAGGATTGTAACGACAGGAGATGATTTCTGGAATGCCTGCTGCACGCTCTAAATGTTCAATATCTTCAAAGGCATCCAAGTTAATGGTTGCGCCCAATTCACGCGCATAGGCATATTCCTTGTCTGGCGTGTTGTTTGAAGAGAACATGATTTCAGAACCGGGGAAATTCAGTTTATGGCTCATCAAAAGCTCCACGTAACTAGAACAGTCCACACCGCAACCTTCCTCTTGGAGAATTTTCAAGATGGCTGGAGTTGGAGTGGCCTTGACTGCAAAATATTCTTTAAAGCCCTTGTTCCAGGAAAAGGCTTTGTTGACTGCTCTTGCTTTTTCGCGAATCCCCTTCTCGTCGTACAAGTGAAAGGGAGTCGGGAACTCTGCAACAATTGTTTCTAAATCTTCTCGGCTGATAAATGGTGTTTTCATAAGCTTCCTTCTATTCTGTTTGCAAAGAAAGGCTGGGACAATCGTTCCAACCTTTAGTTCTATCTCTTATTTGTCTTCGTCAAAGATATTTCCAATCTCGACATCGATGGATTGGTTCTTGACATCAATATTGGTTACTTTCAAGAGTGACTTGTAATCGAACTGCTTTTCACGTTCTTCTTGGGCATTGTCTGCAAAGACTGCGACACCAGCTAGTTCAGAGTCGAACTCACGTAAGAGACTAATCATCCCATTGACAGTTCCGCCGCCTTTCAAGAAGTCATCCACAATCAAGACACGACTGCCTGCTTTGAGGCTGCGTTTTGAAAGGAACATTTTCTCGATACGGTCTCCACTTGAACCTGATACGTAGTTGACGCTGACAGTTGAACCTTCAGTGATTTTCAAATCACGACGCACAATGACAAATGGAACATTGAGGACATTGGCAACTGCATTTGCGAGCGGAACCCCTTTTGTTGCTACTGTCATAACGGCATCGATTTTTTGGTCCATAAAGCTCTTGGCAATGATGCGCCCAATATTTTTCAAAATGGCAGGTGTACTGAGCAAATCAGACAGGTAGATGTAGCCACCTGGCAAGATACGGTCGCTTTCTGAAAGTTTGTCACGCAAATCTGCGATCATTTCTTTGGCTTCATGACTCGAGATTGATGGTGTAAAGATAACGCCACCACCTGCTCCAGTCACAGTCTGAATATGGCCGATTTCGATTTCCTCAAAGGCACGCTTGATAATCACGATGTCCTCTGAAATCGATGATTTAGCAGATTCGTACTTTTCTGCAAAGGTGTTGAGACTTGTTAGTTTGTATGGATTATTAATCAAATAGTTGGAAATGACAACCATCCGATCACTTCTTCTTAATTTCATTTTTATTTACCATTCCATTTAATTTTGATATTTTATCCATTATACCATATTCACATAAAAAAACGAACATTATTGCGTAAAAAATGCTCGTTTTTCTTAAATTATTAATCTAAATCTGGTTTATAGAAGGAACGATTGTCCATAGCGAAGATTTTATTGGTCATCTCTCCTTTGTCCACCAAAGCTAGAGCTGTTGACATCATCATCATGCTGGCATCTAGATTGTCAATCATATGGATAATCTCTGCCTCCATGATACGTGGACGAACCGGGCTTCCATACTCCAGTAAGCCATGGTGACTGAGGATGACATGGCGCAGTAGCACCACTTCTTCCCTAGTATCATCGATGCCGAGTTCCATGACTGTCTTGGTAATTTCACTATCGATCAGGGCGATATGCCCAAGGAGATTGCCTCGAACTGTGTACTCCGTCTGGTCTGGTCCCGTCAACTCAATGACTTTGGCCAAATCATGCAGCATAATCCCAGCATAGAGCAGGCTCTTGTTGAGCTGAGGATAGATCTCACTAATGGCATCTGCCAAGCGCACCATGGTTGCTGTATGATAGGCTAAACCTGTTTCAAAGGCATGGTGGTTGGTCTTGGCAGCTGGATAGGAGTAGAATTCCTTATCATACTTGGTGTAGAGACTGCGAACGATACGCTGCCAGACAGGATTTTCAATCTTGAAAATCATTTGCGACATGTAGTCACGGATTTCCTTGACATCGACTGGTGACTTGACCTTGAAGTCAGCTGGATCATTGGGTTCCCCAGGCTGAGGCAAGCGAAGCGTGATTTGATTAACTTGAGGAGTGTTGTTATAAACTTCTCGACGTCCCTGCATGTGGACTACTTTCCCAGCGGTAAAGGCCTCAACGTTATGAGGTTGGGCATCCCAAAGTTTCCCTTCAATCTCGCCACTATCGTCTTGGAAGGTAAAGGCTAGGTAGTTTTTCCCAGCACGCGTCTGTCTCAGGTCAGCTGATTTGATCAGGTAAAAACCTTCAAACAGCTCATCTTTTTTCATGTGACTAATCTTCATATTCTTCCTCATCTTCTTGGAAATGGAGTAGATCAAGCGCAGGCTCACCTTCTGATAATTCAATGTGACGGAGCGTCCGCTCGATAGCTGTGGTACGACGGTTTAATAATTCATCAATATTGCCAGAGGCATGTTGGAGATGCTTTTGCGCCTTGACCAGAATGCCTCCGAACTTGCCAAACTCAGTCTTGACGCTGGCAAGAGTCTTGCTGATATGGTCAGCACTCTTTTGGATATTGAGAGTCTTGAAGCCAACTGATAGAGAGTTAAGCAGGGCTGATAGGGTACTTGGACCAGCAACAATAATCTGCTCCTCCCGTCTCAAATCATCAAAGAAGACCGGATTGCGAACAATCTCTGAGTAAAGTCCTTCTGTCGGAACAAACAAAACCCCAAAATTAGTCGTCCGAGGTGGCGCTATGTACTTGCTCTTGATATCCTTGGCAAAGCGCTTGACGCTAGCTAGGAGTGACTTGCGACAACGTTCAATCTCGTCCTTATCGCCTGCTTCATAAGCTTCTTCTAAGCGGTAATAATCCGCCAGTGGAAACTTGGAGTCAATCGGCAAATAGACATATTCCTGGCCACCCTGTCCGGGCAGTTTGATGGCATACTCTACTCGCTCGCTGGAGTTTTCAACCGTTGCAAATTCTCGTTCGTACTGGGCAGGCGTCATGATGTCTTCGATGATTTGCCCCAGTTGCAATTCTCCCAGAATCCCTCGCGTCTTGGTCCCAGAGAGAACCTTGTTAAGAGCGCCAACATCGCGGGCAACTGTCTGCATCTCTCCAAGACCACGATTGACCGACTCCAGTTGCTTAGAAACTGTCTCGAAGGAAGCCTGCAAGCGCGTTTGCAAGGTCTTTTCCAACTTTTCCTCGACTGTCTGGCGCATTTGTTCCAAGCGTTGCTCATTGGACTCCTGCAAGGCTTGGAGACGTTGGTCGGTCTTATCTCTAGTTTGAAGGAGATTCTCGTTCATCTCCTGTCTAACTTGAGTCAAGCCTTGGTGCAACTCCATTCGCACCTCCTGCAAACGGTCGCTGACAGCCACTTCCAAGTCTTTTTGGTCTAACTGACTGGCTTGTCTGGCTTGTTCAAAGCGATAATCCAGTTGATCTGAAAGATTGTCTGCCTGATCCTCCAAGCTCTTGGCTAGGTACTTGTCTTGCTTATCCTGCCTTTGCCAAATCAGAAAGAGTCCAGCTAGGTTGACAATTAATAATAGTAATAATACAGTCTCCATCCTACCTCCTGTCCTTGCTATGCAGCACGACGACATAACCATCTGGGCAAGTTACCGCAACTTCCCTATCTATATATTCGTTAGAAGCGTACACTTTTTTAAAGAAAAAATTTTCCTCTGTCAACTCATACTTGGCACCAAGAATAGTCAGCTGGCTATCCCGAACTGGCATAAAAGCTAGATAATCGTAGTCCGAACGTGGTTCAAGTTGACTGGTCCCTTCTGGACAATATGCAATCAAGTTTTGCCCATCCTCAATCGCTATCTGACGCATATAGGGTGCCAACTTGGGATTGCTAGGCAGAAAGACATTAGCCAGCATATGGTCAATACGACCACCCAAAGCCCCAAAAATAGTCACCTGAGCCTGAGAATTTTGCTCAAAGATGGTCAAGAGAGCCAATTCCAGATCTGTATCATCCTTTTCTGGCTGGGCTTGAACAAAATGTTGGGCACGTTTTTGAATCAACTGACGTTCGTCTGCAGTCACCGAATCAAAATCCCCAACTGCTAGAGTGAGAGGCAGATCTTCTTCCAAGACCCAGAGCGAACCGCGATCCACACCGACAAAACAATCAAAATCCGTCCGATAATGACCGCGATCTCCGCCGGCAAAAATGGCAACCCTAGTCCAATTGTTTTCTGAGAGTTTGCACTCGTTCATTGACATCTCCCTTAAAGACATAAGACCCCGCTACAAAAACGGTCGCACCAGCTTCTTTAGCCTGAGAAATGGTTTGATCATCAATCCCACCATCGACTTCGATCTCAAAGTTCAAACCTTTTTCCTCACGAAGGGCAACCAACTCACGAACCTTGTCCATGGTTTCAGGCAGAAAGGCTTGTCCTCCAAATCCAGGATTCACTGTCATGACCAAGACTTGGTCAACTAGGTGAAGGACATGCTTAATCGCCTCCACAGGCGTACCAGGATTGATAACAACCGAAGGTTTGACACCGAGCGAACGAATTTTTTGGAGGGCGCCATGGATATGAGATGTTGCTTCTACATGGATACTGATGATGTCTGCACCTGCACGCGCAAAGTCTTCTAGATGATGCTCAGGATTTGATACCATCAAGTGGCAGTCAAAGACCATCTTGCTATGGGGGCGAAGAGCTTCAACCACACCTGCACCAAAACTGATTTGTGGTACAAAGTGCCCATCCATGATATCGATATGGGCATACTCTGCCCCAGTTGCTTCTAGGCGTTTGATTTCACGTTCAAAGTTGGCATAATCTGCTGCCAGAATTGACGGAGCAATCTTGTATTGAGACATAGGCTTCTCCTTATTTTAGAATTTTTTTGCTGACTTTTTTATAGGTTTCTCTGCGATTTTCAATCTCACTAAGGAATTGCAGGTAGTTGTCAAAACGGAAGGTTGCAATGATACCCTCTTCTACTGCTGGCTTGACCGCACAAGAAGGCTCATGAGTATGGGTACAGCTACGGAACTTACAATCTCGACTGACACTGGCAATCTCTGGAAAGGCCTGATTGAGGTCTTCAGCCGTTGACACTTCATAATCCAGTGATGAAAAGCCTGGCGTGTCTGCGATTTTACCTCCATTGAGGTTGTAAAAACTAACAGCTCGAGTGGTATGGCGACCACGACCTAGACTGTCTGAGATCTCTCCTGTTTCAAGATTGAGGTCTGGTGCGATTTTATTGAGGAGGGTTGATTTTCCAACACCTGTCTGCCCCATAAAGACCGTCACTTTTCCTGTCAACAAAGGCAAAAGTTCTTCTTTACTAGTCACAAAGTCGTAACCAATGGCACGATAGGTTTGTTGGTAAAAACTTAATTCTTCCCTATCTTCCAGCAAGTCCATTTTAGAAATATAGACGATGGGATGGATACCCTTGTGCTCCAAAAGAACCAAGAAGCGATCCAACAAATTGCTATTAAAATCCGGCTCCTTGACCGACATGATAACCACCGCTTGGTCAATATTAACAATAGGCGGACGGACCAGACTATTTTTCCGTTCGTGGATCTTGAGGATATAACCTTCGGAATTTTCCTCAGCAGAAAAATCTACCCAGTCTCCGACATAGGGTGTGTGACCTTTTTTACGGAAATTCCCACGCGCACGTGTCTGATAGACTTGGCCATCACTCTCTACATAGTAGAATCCTGCTAAGGCTTTAATAATTTGTCCCTGCATCTTAGAGTCCTTGTCCTTTAAGTGCATCTGAAAGGCTAGCAAATTCTGCTAAGCTGAGAGCTTCACCACGCACAGATGGAGATAAGCCTGCCTGGTCCAAAGCCTTGGTCAGCTTATCCTTGACTTCATCAGTTTTCCCAAAGTAGCCTGTTAAGTTGTTCCATAAGGTCTTGCGACGATGGGTAAAACTAGCCTTGGAAACCTTAAAGAAGAAGTTCTCATCTTTCACTGCTACAGCCGGCTCTGGACGGCGCACCATTTTTAAAATGGCTGAGTCCACATTTGGGGCTGGCACAAAGACCGTACGAGGCACGATGAAGGCAACCTTGGCTGTCATGTAATATTGAACAGCAATCGACAAACTACCGTAAGCTTTGGTATTGGGCTGTGCTGAGATGCGATCCGCCACTTCTTTTTGCATCATGACGACAAACTCACTAAAAGGAATGCCACTCTCGATTAAATGCATGAGAATAGGCGTTGTGATATAGTAGGGCAAATTGGCAACTACCTTAATCGGCAATTCAGGATTTTTGAAATTCTTGATATGCTGCGCCAAGTCAACTTTGAGAATGTCCTCGTTGACTACTGTTACATTGTCAAAATCATGTAAAGTATCTGCTAAAATTGGCACCAAACGGTGGTCGATCTCAAATGCCATGACTTGAGCTGCACGCTCAGCCAAAAATTCTGTCAAGGCACCAATCCCTGGCCCGATTTCGATAACGTTAACCTGATCATCAATTTCAGCTGTATCCACAATTTTTTGAAGGATATTGGTATCCGTCAGGAAATTTTGCCCGAAGGACTTTTTAAAGGTAAAACCGTGACGCTCCAGCACTGCCTTAGTCACGCTATAATCTGCAATTCTCATTTATTCTCTTTTCTATTTATTAGCTAAAAATAATATATAAAACCCACATAATTACTAGTGCCAACAAAATCCAAAACACTAAAAGAACACGAGACTTGTTCCCTTTTGAATCAGCTCCAGTCGTACCTAGCACTTTCTTATCTTCTTGGGGGTTCATTTTCTTCAGTTCATCCTGATAGGCAACCGAATCTACAATATTGTCTTCTGGCAATAATTCTGAAGCATAATAATCAGGAAAGCCCATAGCAAGACCAATTAAGTTCTTTTCTGTCACAGAAAAATCTAAATCTTTGGGTTGATTTTCCCGAATAGCTCGTATATTTTTTAACAGTTTATCAGAAACAACAGACACTTGGTCCATAAAAACAACATCTAAAAGATCAAATCCGAGCACATCACCGTCTTTGACATTTGCAAGAATATAGCGGACAAAGTCATCATATAGTTGCACGGATTGCGGGGCATTCTCTTCTAAAAAAGATCGGTTTTTGAGGGCATTCTGCTGGAATTTTTCAATAGAAAGCAAGATATCTACATTCTGCTCTTGGTAAAATCTTTCTGCTTGCTCTTCATCTTCTTCCAGTTTTTCTGCTGTTTTCCAGAGAGCAATCGGAGCTTTTAAATCTTCTTCATCCCAAAACAATTGCCAAAAATAGGGTATTGTGTAAATTCCCTCTGTTAGAATACGGGCTTCATCTCCGTTTTTTAAGTAAATATAACTTCTATTTGCCATATCATTTCCTTTCACAATCTTTGAAAAAGGTTAGTGGTTCAAGTAGGATGTAGATAAAACTATAAAGTTTCCAATTTTTCATGCCCAATCGAAAACCTAGACTTCATTTAAAAAGATGTTTCATAAAAGCACCAAGGGACGATAACAATACATGACCAGTTCAACCTCGGTCAGGACATCATCTGCAATTCTCATTTATTATCTTTACTAATATAGTATGCTTCCGGGGTATAATGATAGAGCAAAACAAATAAGGGTGTCTCCGTAATTCCTTCCAACATCTCTTTTAATACTCCATCTGAATGGATAATCTCTCCTGTTTTAGTGAAATAAACACCTTGTTCACCATTCCGATTACGGAGTTCCCAGGCCACATTATTTCCTTGAACAGACGGCAAATAACCTTTCTTTTCTAGAAAGTCAAAAAATTCTTTCACCGTCATATCTTCAGGAATCTCAAATTCTGTCTCATGGGGCAGTACATCATCCCCCATACACACAGACTCTCTGTCAACTTGTATTTTCATTTCGATCTGTCCTTATAAGTTTCTATTTGAACGCTATCAAAATAAATCTAAGTACCTCTATTGTAACACATTCCCTTTGTATTTTTGGGCTATCTAGCTATTATCATAACTTTCCATAGCTTCTTCCACTTCTGCCAAGGTTACGCCAAACAACTCTAAACGCTTGAGGAGTTGCTTGCCGTTGGAATAGCCGATGCGGAGCTGTTCGCCTAAATACTCTCGGCGCCTACGGCTGTCTGCTCCCGCTAGGAAACCTAGGCGAATCAAGTCACCACGACTGATGTCAAACTCGTTCTCGTTTTCAAATTGTTCTGTCACCTGAGCCAGCGCTGTTTTTAGATCTTCATAGCTGGCGTGTTCGATTCCCAGAGAACGTCCCTTG
Source organism: Streptococcus oralis (assembly GCF_026782345.1). Lineage (GTDB taxonomy): Bacteria > Bacillota > Bacilli > Lactobacillales > Streptococcaceae > Streptococcus > Streptococcus oralis_CK. The sequence goes on from NZ_JAKUWI010000003.1 coordinate 151,019, forward strand.
GATTTGGATTTGGGAACAGCCTCATCTCGCTTGAGAAAGGCATGCTGCACCGTTGGAATGGCCGTCATAATCATGCGCCGAATGCGCTCCCCATTAAAATCTGGGTCTGTAAAGACAATGACTCCATGCAATTCCTGCAGGCGACGAATCCGCTCTATATCCTGGTCATTTATTGCGGAACCTCGTGTTTCATAGGTCTCTACATCAAAGTAACGTTTGAGATTGGCCGTATCATCGCGACCTTCGACCACAATGACTTGGGAAATTTTTTCTTTCATCACTTGCTGTCCAATCCAAAGATACGCTCCGCATTTGCAGTTGTTACTGCGGCTAACTCCTCAGTCGTCATCCCACGCAGGTCGGCGATAAAATCTACCACATAGCGAGTATAGGCTGCTTTGTTTTCACGACCACGTTTAGGAACAGGAGCCAGGTAGGGAGCATCTGTCTCTACCAAAATCTTGTCTAAAGGAAGCTCTCTAGCAGCTTCTTGGACATCCGTAGCTTTTTTAAAAGTCACCACTCCTGAGAAAGAAATGGTCATACCAAGCTCGACAAATTTCTCAGCCCACTCGAGAGAGCCTGAAAATGAATGCATAATTCCACCACGAAGACCAACGCCCTCACTCTTGATAATCTCATAAGTATCTTCCAGCGCATCACGGGTATGAACCACAAAAGGCAAATTCAAATCCTTAGACAGCTGAATCTGACGACGAAAAACCTGCTCCTGCACTTCCTTAGGTGCTGTCATCCAATGGTAGTCCAGACCAATCTCACCTAAAGCAACAACCTTGTGATGTTTTAGTTTTTCAAGCAAGTAAGCTTCGACCTCATCTGTGTAAGTCCCTGCCTCCGTCGGATGCCAGCCAATAGTTGCGTAGAGCTGCTCATACTCATCTGCTAACTCTAGGGCTCGCTCAATGGTTGGCTTATCAAAACCAACAATATTCATCTGTGTCACACCCATCTCAGCAGCCAGGGCGAGTTCTTCTGCCTCGCGTCCTGCAAATTCTTCTACATTTAAATGTGTGTGCGTATCAAAAATCATCTCTTCTAACCTCATTCTTCCATCTATTATACCAAAAATAGCATCCCTCGGCTTGGAAAAATATCCAAAAACCAGTCATTCTCCCTTGACTGCCCTTTTTCAAAGCAGTATAATAACACTTATTGAAATTTTCATCAAAGGAAAAGAAAATGTTTAGAAAATTAAAATATACCTTTATCGGTCGACCACTCAAGTCTCTCACAGACGGCGAAGGGGGATTACTTGGAAAAATGCAGGCACTTGCAATGTTATCCAGTGATGCCCTGTCTTCTATTGCCTATGGACCCGAACAAGTCATTCTCGTTTTAGTTAGCCTCTCTCCTCTCGCCATTTGGTGGAGCCTCCCTATCGGTATTTTTGTCCTCTTACTGCTCGCTAGTTTGACCATTTCCTATCGTCAAATCATCCACGCCTATCCTCAAGGTGGAGGAGCTTATATGGTCACTCGGGAAAACCTCTCCCCTGAACTAGGCTTGATTGCAGGGGGTAGCCTCCTTGTTGACTATATGCTGACAGTAGCCGTATCCGTTGCTTCTGGAGCTGATGCAATTACAGCAGCCATCCCTGCCCTCCATCCCTACAATCTTCATATCTCTATTTTCCTAGTCTGCCTGCTCATGCTCTTGAATTTAAGAGGCTTGAAAGAATCTGCCAGCTCTCTGATGATTCCCGTCTACCTCTTTATCTTCAGTACCGTCTTTCTCTTGCTTTATGGGTTCTTTCAACTATTTACAGGTTCCCTAAACTATCAGGCGACTTCAACCATTGGACAAACTGTTCCGAGCCTTTCCATCGTTCTCCTATTGAGAGCCTTTACCAGTGGCTCTGCCTCTCTGACAGGGGTTGAAGCTATTTCAAATGCGGTACCATTTTTTAAAACTCCGAAAGAAAAGAATGCTGCTCAGACTTTGACCATCATGTCGCTGATTTTAGGATTTCTTTTTGCAGGCATTACCTTCCTAAACTACTGGATGGGTATCACGCCTCAACACGGAGAAACCATCCTCTCGCAAATGGCCAAGGGCATTCTTGGTGATTCATTCTTTGGTCATGCTAGCTACTATCTCTTCCAGTTCTCAACTGCCTTGATTCTAGCTGTAGCTGCAAATACTGGCTTTTCAGCCTTCCCTATGCTGTCCTACAATATGGCCAAAAACAAGTACATGCCTCATCTCTTTATGGAAAAAGGGGATCGCCTTGGCTACTCCAACGGTATCTTAACTCTGGCCTTTGGGGCTATGATCCTTCTTCTCATTTTTAATGGGAATACTGAACGCTTGATTCCTCTTTATACTATCGGGGTCTTCGTTCCCTTTGCCCTTTCTCAGACTGGGATGATTCGCCATTGGAAAAAGGAAAAAGGAGTAAACTTCTTAAAATCTGCCTTCGCTAATATCCTTGGGGCCATCATTTGTTATGCCATTGTCCTCATTTTACTCCTCTTCAGACTGGGTGATATCTGGCCATTCTTCCCAATTATTCTAGTCTTAACCTTCCTCTTTTTGTCCATTCACAACCATTACCAAAAAGTGGCAAAACAGCTGCGACTCTACGAAGGAATCGAAAAACGCACTTATGACGGTAACCTTGTCCTTGTCCTAGTAGGAAATGTTACTCGAGTAAGTGTCGGAGCCATTAACTACGCTCAAAGTATCGGTGACGAAGTGTTGGCCATGCACATTTCTACTAAAGAAACGGCAGAAAAAGACCAAGAAATTCTTCAGGAATTTGCCGATTACTTCCCAAGTATCACTCTGAAGAATATCAATACCAGCTACCGCGACATCATCACCCCTAGCGTCAAGTATGTCAAACGAATTGCCCAAGAAGCTAAGCAAAAAAACTACACCGTTACAGTCCTTGTACCACAGTTCATCCCTAACAAGCCTTGGCAAAATATCCTGCACAATCAAATGAGCCTCAAACTTAAATACGCTCTCAGATGGCACGAAGACGTCGTTGTCGCTAGCTACTCTTATCACTTAAAAGAATAAACAAAAACTCAAAATCAGTAACTTATATCTGGTTTTGAGTTTTTTGTATGTGACCTTTTAAATGAGCATTCCATGAATTCCATCTGAAATTGACGATTTCGTGGGCAATGCACCCTTTAAGATAAAAAGAAAAGCCAGTAGACTCGAGTTCCTACTGACTTCTTTGCTGAATTTGTTTGGATTATGCAGCCAAAACTTTGCGTCCTTTACGACGACGAGCTGCCAATACGCGACGACCGTTTTTAGTTGACATACGGTTACGGAATCCGTGTTTGCGCGCACGACGAATTTTACTTGGTTGATAAGTACGTTTCACGATGAATACCTCCTCATAGATTTTGTATTCGTTTAGCCGGCTATAAAGTGATCAGTTACTAAACATACTTTACTATTCTATCTGATTCTGATACTTTTGTCAATAGCTCTAGGCAAATGTTTCCAGCTTTTTCTCATGTAAGCCCTATCTACGATACTGTTTCAAGAAACGAGTCATCTTTTCTTGGATTTGTGCTAATTCATCCACACGAGGAAGGTAAACGATACGGAAATGGTCAGGTTCTTGCCAGTTAAAACCGCGACCATGAACCAAGAGAACCTTCTCTTGCTTCAAGAAATTGAGGACAAATTGTTCATCATCATCGATGCGATACATATTGCGGTCAATTTTAGGGAAAATATAAAGTCCGGCTTTGGGTTTAACAGCAGATAAACCAGGTATATCTTGAATGGCATTGTAAATGAAGTTTCTTTGCTCGTAGATCCGTCCACCAGGAAGGAGCAATTCGTCCACCGACTGGTGCCCACCTAGCGAGGTTTGTACGACTTGCTGGGCCAAAACGTTAGAGCAAAGGCGCATGTTAGACAACATATTGAGACCTTCAATATAGCCCTTGACATGTGTCTTAGGTCCAGATAAGACCATCCATCCTATACGGAAACCAGCGATACGGTGAGATTTTGAAAGACCATTCATGCTGACACAGAAGACATCTGGAGCCAGACTAGCTACTGAGACATGCTCATGACCATCCATGACCATACGGTCGTAGATTTCATCCGCAAAGATAATTAAGTCGTTTTGACGTGCAATCTCGATAATCTCTAACAAAAGTTCCTTGGGATAGAGGGCTCCTGTAGGATTATTTGGATTGATGAGAATAATAGCCTTGGTATTTGAAGTGATTTTTGACTTGATATCATCAATATCAGGGTACCATTCTGCAGCCTCATCACAGATATAGTGGACGGCATTTCCCCCAGCTAGGCTGACAGCCGCTGTCCAGAGAGGATAGTCCGGCATGGGCACCAAGACCTCATCTCCATTGTCCAAAAGTCCCTGCATGGACATGACAATCAGTTCACTGACACCATTTCCAAGGTAGATATCATCAATATCCACATTTGGGAATTTCTTCAGTTGGCAATACTGCATGATAGCCTTACGGGCTGAGAAAATCCCTTTAGAATCAGAGTAACCTTCGCTATCACGCGCATTCATAATCAAATCATGAATGACCTCATCTGGCGCTGTAAAGCCAAATTCTGCTGGATTCCCTGTATTCAGGCGTAAAATCTTTTCTCCGTTTGCTCGCATACGCATGGCTTCTTCTAAAACAGGACCACGGATATCATAAGCAACATGCTCTAGCTTGCTAGATTTGTTAAATTCTTTCATCTTTTTTCCTCAATTCGTCAGGATAGTAACATTATACCACTAGAAAGTCGCTGCGACAAGCTTCCATAAACAAGGAAGTAAAAGAAAAAACATTGACAAAGAGAATCCTCACCAATTCTCTTTTCTTTTATTTCTATATACGCACTAAGTCGATGACCAACAATATGGTTTAAAATATGATTTTTACTTTACTTCTTTAGTGAAAAGGGTTACAATAAAAGTAAGAAAATTTCAGGAGGTTTCATTATGGCACAACGTTACCAAAATGTTATGGTCGCAATTGATGGTTCTAAAGAAGCGGACTTGGCTTTCGTCAAAGGTGTTTACACTGCTCTACGCAATGAATCCAAGCTCACCATTGTCCATGTTATTGACACACGCGCTCTTCAAAGCGTATCTACCTTTGATGCTGAAGTTTACGAAGAACTCCAAGCCGATGCTGAAAGTATGATGAAAGAGTATGAAAAGCGTGCAAAAGACGCTGGTTTAACGAATATCCACATCGTCATCGAAATGGGAAATCCCAAAACTCTCCTCGCTCGGACGATTCCGGACGCAGAAAATGTTGACTTGATTTTAGTTGGTGCTACAGGTCTCAATGCCTTTGAACGCCTCTTAGTCGGTTCTTCATCTGAATATATTCTCCGCCATGCAAAAGTCGATTTGCTGGTCGTAAGAGAAAGTGAAAAAACATTATAATTATTAAAAAAGGAGCCTAGAGCTCCTTTTTGTTACTTATTATTTCTATTTCTTTCTTTATGTCGCTCATAAGCCTTAAGCTGACGTTGTAGCTCCTGTTTAATGGCAGGTTCTGGAGCATATTTTTCTTCCCAGTCATCCGGTTTTAAAATCTTGTGCGTAACTGGGTCAAAATGAGCTTTTCCATCAGGGAAAACCTTCCCCATATTTGCTTCATGGACAATATCAAAAATGCGTTCTGGATCCACTCCCATCAAAACAAAACTACCGTACGTGAAATACAGTGTGTCGATCAAAGCATCCACTTGACCGACCAGATTTTGCTTAGCAGGTGTCTTTTTCGCCACTTTCTCTGCCGCCTTATCAAGTGCCTCATGCATGCTTGCAAGGGAGTCTTGGAATTCTTCCTCCGAAGAACTTGCCGCGCGGACAAACTCTACTAATTCTTCAATTTTAAAATCTGCGCGGTGGGTTGCACCTTCAGCATCCCATGCCTGTGGTTCTTCTTGAGTTCGCTCATCCATCATGTGGTGGAAGGTCTTGACTTTATTAAAGTGGTAGTCCCGACTGACAAACACTTTTTCTGAAGCTAAAACGCCAAAGTGCTCAAGCGCCTTGTGGATGCCATCTTGTTGATTGCTTGCCGTAATGTGTTTAGCAACCTCTTTGGCACTGCTACTGCCATTTCCCATAGCGACTGACATACCGACACCCGCCAACATTTCCAGGTCGTTATCTGAATCACCGAAGGCCATGACTTGATTGAGATCAAAGCCATATTCTTTTCCTACTCGGCGAATGCCTTCTAGTTTGGAATTTCCTTGGTTGATGATATCTGCTGCAAAAGGATTGCTTCGAGTTAATTTCAAATCTTCAAAATCAGCTGCTGCTTTCTCAGATTCCTCTGGCGTCATCAGCATCAAAACTTGATAAATAGGTTGGTTAATCAAGTTAAGTAGGTCGTCTTCTTTTTGAGGAACTGCCTTGCTGACCATCCGATTAAAAGAGCGGCTAACGGTTCTTGTCAGCACTGTCGGGATAAAACGACTAACCAGTTGGGAAAAGGATCCGAGACCAAATGACATAATTTTCGAACCAACAACGGCATGCTCGGTTCCAAGAGCGATTTCTTTACGCTCCTTTTTAGCATAAGCAATCAGTTGACGCAGGCTTGATTTAGCAATCGGACTTGCAAAGAGTACCTTTTCTTTATTAAAAATGTATTGGCCATTGTAGGTCACTGCAAAGTCTAGGTCCAAGTCTTCCATCAATTCCTTGACAAAAAACGGCCCTCGTCCTGTCGCTACTCCAACAAGTACCCCTTGCTCTTTAACAATCTTAATCGCGTCCTTAGTGGATTTCAAAACACTCTTGCGATCGTTGACTAGCGTTCCATCGATATCAAAAAAAACAGCCTTGACTTCCATCCTATCCCATTCTCCCCTTTTGTGTTACAATGATTATACCACATTTCAGAAAGAGTGACTAAATCATGCCTAAGAAAATCCTTGTTTTACATACAGGTGGGACTATTTCCATGCAAGCAGACGCCACTGGTGCCGTTGTAACTAGTCAGGACAATCCCATGAACCATGTTTCCAATCCACTTGAAGGGATTGAGGTTCATGCCCTAGACTTTTTTAATCTGCCAAGCCCTCATATCAAACCCAAGCATATGCTTGCACTCTATCATAAGATTAAAGAGGAAGCTGATAACTACGATGGAGTTGTCATCACACATGGTACAGATACCTTAGAAGAAACAGCATACTTCCTTGATACCATGAAAATTCCTCCCATCCCCATCGTTCTAACAGGGGCCATGCGTAGTTCAAACGAACTTGGTAGCGATGGTGTTTACAACTATCTGAGCGCTTTGCGAGTTGCCAGCGATGATAAAGCAGCCGACAAGGGCGTTTTGGTCGTCATGAACGATGAGATCCACGCAGCCAAGTATGTTACCAAAACTCATACGACCAACGTCAGCACCTTTCAAACCCCAACACATGGACCACTTGGCCTCATCATGAAGCAAGAAATCCTCTACTTCAAAACGGCCGAACCTCGTGTCCGTTTTGATCTCGAGCATATTCAAGGTCTGGTTCCCATCATCTCAGCCTATGCAGGTATGACAGACGAGCTGATCGATATGTTAGACTTGGAACAACTGGATGGCCTAGTCATTCAGGCCTTTGGAGCAGGCAATGTTCCCAAAGAAACAGCTCAAAAGTTGGAAAATCTCCTCCAAAAAGGAATTCCAGTCGCCTTGGTCTCACGATGTTTTAATGGTATTGCTGAACCTGTCTACGCCTACCAAGGTGGAGGAGTGCAGTTGCAACGAGCTGGTGTTTTCTTTGTCAAAGAACTCAACGCTCAAAAAGCGCGCCTCAAATTATTAATTGCCCTTAATGCTGGACTAAAAGGACAAGCTTTGAAAGACTATATGGAAGGCTAATCCTCTTCTCTAGAACACAAAATCAGGAAATCTCACGATTCCCTGATTTTTTCTATTTACGTTTTCGTGTAGAGCGACGTTCTGTCAAACCATGAGGTAGGAGAACTTCACGTTCTTCCAACTCTTCCTTATGCATAATCTTAGTCAACATACGCATGCTGATAGCACCTAAGTCATAAAGAGGTTGAGCAATAGTTGTCAAGTTTGGACGGGTAAAGCGTGAGATTTGTGAATCATCACTAGTAATGATTTCAAACTCTTCTGGCACAGATACACCGTGATCAGCCAAACCATTCAAGACACCTGCTGCCAATTCATCGCCTGTTACAACTGCGGCTGTAGCTTGTGATGAAATCAAGCGTTCTGCCAAGGCATAACCATCGTCATAGCTATATTTTGATTCAAAGACCAATCCCTCACTATAAGAATGTCCAGCTTTTTTTAACGCTTCCTTATAACCAATCAAACGAACCTTGCCATTGATATCATCGACAAGTGGTCCACTTACAAAAGCAATTTTCTCATTTTCTTTGAGAAGGTAACTCACAGCATCAATCGTTGCTTGTTTGTAGTCGATATTTACACTTGGAAGTTGGTGTTCAACATCCACAGTACCGGCAAGAACAACCGGTGTCCGTGAACGAGAGAATTCTGAACGAATCTTTTCAGTCAGGTGATAGCCCATAAAGATAATCCCATCGACTTGTTTTGAAAAGAGAGTGTTGACCACTGAAACTTCCTTTTCATCATCCTCATCACTATTTGCTAAGACAATGTTATACTTGTACATTTCAGCAATGTCGTCAATCCCCTTAGCAAGTGTTGAGAAATAACCATTGGTAATGTTCGGAATCACAACTCCGACTGTCGTTGTTTTCTTGCTAGCTAAACCACGGGCTACCGCATTTGGTCGATAGTCCAAGCGATCAATCACTTCTAGGACTTTTTTTCGAGTGTTCTCTTTAACATTCTTGTTGCCATTAACGACACGGCTAACTGTTGCCATCGAAACTCCTGCTTCACGGGCGACGTCATAAATCGTTACTGTATCATCTGTGTTCATTCCGTTTCCTTTCTATAATGAAAATTTCGCTTTCACGCATCTACTTACTCCATTTTATCACTTATTGTAAACACTTTCAAGTATTTTTAGGAGAAACTTTGAAAAAATTTCATTCTTCATTCTCATTTTGAAAAAGCGAGTAGGTTTCCTTGATTTTTCAGCTTTTTTACTGTATGATAAGAAAAATAAAAGGAGGAAGGAAACATGGCTTTTACAAATACCCAGAGACGTTCGGCCAGTTTTGGTGTTGTGACCAGCTTACCTGATGATGTTATTGACTCTTTATGGTTCATTATCGATCATTTTTTGAAAAACGTCTTTGAATTAGAAGAAGAACTTGAATTTCAGCTTCTCAACAACGAGGGGACAATTACCTTCCATTTCTCTAGTCAGAACCTTCCGACTAGCATTGATTTTGATTTCAATCATCCTTTTGATCCGCTTTACCCTCCTAGGGTCCTTGTTGTAGACATGGACGGTAGAGAAACCATCCTCCTTCCAGAAGAAAATGACCTATTTTAAAAACTCTAGCTTCTCGGCGTAAATTGCTGAGGAACTAGAGTTTTCTTTTTCTAATAAATGGATCGACTGACAACTAGACCGTTGGGTTTTGTATACTCTAAGTCAAGATAATCCTGATAAGTCCCTGGTACAATGAAACCTTGGGGACTCAATATATCAGTCCCAGCTTTTCCTACGATAGAGTCTGCCAGCAAGACACAATTGGTACTGAGAACGAAGTAGGTCTTAAACTCGGATGAGCTGAATTTATAGAGGGTCGCATCTGCTTCCTCTTTTAGTTGGTAGGAGTAGGTATGCTTGACCTCTCCCTCTCTTCTTTTCATCAACTGCGAACTTGGTTCCCAAGGAATTAACAGGTCTTCTATCTCTGCTAGGCGAGCTTGGATAGCTGCTTTCTGTTGGTCTGTCAAACTCAGACCATAAGCAAACAAGGTCTTCTGACTTTCCCTCTTGCAGAGTTCAATGTATTTTTCCCGATTGGCCTTAAACAAAACACCGTCTCCAACCATACCGAATAAACGTTCCGAGTGGGGATCATAGGAACCATAGGAAATAACCGTCCCTTGATAACAAATATCCACATGTCCCATAGCAAGAAAGAAGGAGGTTTCTGAGGTATGGATAAAAATTTCCAGATCAACCGTCTGGTCGTTTTTTCTTTCTGAATGAACTTCCCCTTCTTGGCTTTCATGATTTGACAGCCACTCATTCAATTTGCGCAAAGTACTGATAGGAATCAGAGCCGTCACAAAGATCGGCAGAGTCATTCGCATACGTCGTTTCAGCTTGGGATTGTTTTCTATCTTTTCAAAAAAGAAACCGTCCCGGAGGCTACTAGCTCCTAGCATGAGCAAGTAAAATCCAAGCAAGAGCAATTCAAAATTCGCTGCATCGTGAAAAGGAGAGATGCTATAAAGACCGAATCCTATCATCCATACAGCATCAAAGAGATGATGGAGCCGAGGATGAATAGAATTTTTTCGATAGAGAGACCAGGTCACAAGACTAATGCCACCCGTAAACAGCTGGTAGCTCGCAATGATAAAAACCAGGAGATAGAGGGCAAGGTCTTGCAAGATGATAGAGTCAAACACCAGAGCCGCAACCACTAGCTTAGCCAAGGTTACAAAGATGTTTTCCCGACGTTTTTTATCTTGAAACCAGCGAGTCAACAAGTGCCAAACTGCTGACAAGGAAAAGTAGCCCATCAGCAACTGATACCCCATTCGCGGAATAACTTGTCCAAAACGAATCAAGAGAAGCCCTAAAACAATAGCAAGTAGTCCCTCCCCGATACTCTTCCACTTGCTATAGGTATCGGAAAGTTTAGGCATTTCCTTGCTCCAACTGGTCAACTAAGTATCGAATTGGTTGTTTTAAGATTGGATGGATAAAATGGGGAGCTATTTCTTGCAGAGACTCAAGGACAAAGAGACGTTCTGCTACATAAGGGTGAGGTAAGATGAGGTCGTCTGTATAAATGACCTGGTCCTCCACAAAGAGCAAGTCCAAATCAATCAAACGAGGGCCCCAATGCACTTCTCGAACCCGTCCCATCTCTGACTCAATGCTTAATAGGGTCTCTAACAAGACTGGTGCTGGTAGCCAGGTTTCTACTTCAATCACCTGATTAGCAAAACTATCTTGCTCCACACCGCCCCAAGGTTCCGTCGTCAAAACACTGGATTCTTTGAGAATATGGATGCCGCGAGCTCGCAGTTTGTCAATAGCTTGTTCCAAGTTTGCTTGCTTATCGCCCATATTGCTTCCTAGGCCGATAAAGGCCCGTTGCTTGCGACGGTGGATGGTTACTGAGCAGGTATCAAGTGGTAAGTGGACTGGAGCCCAAGGTTTTTTGAGTTCCAGCTTAATTTCTTGAACAAGAGGATAAGCCTCAAAGGTACGCTCTACTAGTTTGTAGGCTACCGTTTCAATCAAATCCTCAGCGCTTTCCTGAAACCAAGTCGTCCACTGTTGGCAAAGTTCTCCATAGTGGACAGAAGAAGCCAAATCTAACTCAGTCGCCGCCTTGGTCATATCATAGGATAAGCTTGCGGAAATAACAAACTTTTGTCCCAATTCCTTCTCACTAGGAAAAAGACCATGATAGGCAAAAATTTCCAAATCTTTAATCTGCAGTTGATCCATAACTAGTCCTTTCTAGAAAAATCCGCACGCAGCGGATTCTTTTATAGTCCCATAAGACGGTAAGCCTGATCTCGGAGATCCTTATCTGTTTCAAATAGGCCACGGGCTACGGTCGTCAAAGTTGCAGTGCCTGGTTTTCTGACACCACGCATACTCATACACATATGCTCAGCCTCAATGACAACAAAGGCTCCCTTAGCCCCTAGATAGTCCATCAAGGCATCAGCTACTTCAATATTCAACCGTTCTTGAATCTGTGGTTTTTTAGAATAAACTTCAACTGTGCGGGCTAGCTTGGACAAACCTGCCACACGTCCATCTGGAATATAGGCAATGTGCGCTCTCCCATAGAAGGGCAAGAAGTGGTGTTCACACATGGTGTGGAAAAAGATATCCTTCTCCACCACCATATTATCGTCGATAATCTCAAAGGATTTTGACAAATGTTCCTCCGCAGTTTGGCCAAGACCTGAAAAAATTTCTTGGTACATACGAGCTACACGAGCAGGCGTTTCCTGCAAGCCCTCACGATTAGCGTCCTCTCCTACAGCATCGATAATCATTTTTACAGCTGCTTCAATTTTTTGTGTATCCATTCTCTAGTTATTCCTCTCCATTAGGTAGGCTCTCACTTGGCTCAAGAAATACAAGGAACCCGTGACAATCCTAACTGTTTTTTTCTCTTCATTTTTATCTGTCAATTTCTGCTCTAGAACATCCTGCCAACTTTGGTAATTAAGATTTCTAGACTTGGCTGTCTCTTTCAGCACGCTTTCATCCGTCGCCCGACTATCGTCAAAATGGGTTAAAGTCAATTGACTATCTGGCATCGTCTCTAGTAAATCCAGCATATCATTCAAGGCCTTGGTTTTAATACACGTAAAGAGGATTTCCTTATGATAATCCGCAAAGCGTTCTTGCAAGGTTGCCAATAAAGCCTTGATAGCATGGGGATTGTGGGCTCCATCCAAAAGCAACAATGGGTCTCTAGACACGACCTCCAAACGCCCCGGCCAACTGGTTTCCTCAAGAGCTTGAGCAACCAAGGCATTACTTGCAAATTCTCGCCCAGTCTCCTGGCAATAAGTGTCTAGGAGGGCAAGCGCCATCCCCGCATTCTCGATCTGATGTAAACCAATCAGACCTGTTTGAAAGCAACCTTGTCTGACAGGACTAGTATAGTCAAAGATTTCGCCTGTCACCACACTTTCTTGATGACTGACTTGATAATCACTCCCATAGACAAGTCTCGGTGCATGTTTAACTTCTGCCATATGGTCGATAACAGCCAAGGCTTCTGGAGCAATGCGACCTGTCACCAAAGGAATACCTTGTTTGATAATACCAGCTTTCTGCTCTGCTATGGCTTCCAAGGTGTCACCAAGTAGGGCTACATGATCCAGTCCAATGGTTGTGATGCCTGTTAAAATGGGCTGGCAAACATTGGTACTATCCAGAAGGCCACCCATGCCGACTTCCATGATAGCCACATCTACTAGCTCTGAGGCAAAGTAATCATAAGCTAAAGCTGTGATAATCTCAAACTCAGTTGTTCCCTGCAAATTGTCAGCAGATTCTCCCTCAAGCAAAGACTGATAGTCTGCCATGAGGGCTTCTAGCCTAGCCTCGGGAATGGATTCCCCATTAATGCTAATCTGATCCGTATAATGAATGAGATAGGGCGAGCTGAACACCCCAACTCTCAGTCCTAGCTTTTCCAGCATCTTTTTCAAAAAAGCAATGGTAGACCCCTTGCCGTTGGTCCCTCCGATATGGATGACCTTGAGTTTGAGATGGGGATTGCCTCGCAGAGCTAGGAGTTCTACCATGCGTTCCAAGCCAAAATGCGGTTGGTCCGTCCGGTAGTGGGCAATCCATTGATTGTTTTGAATTTCGTTCATCTTATTTATATTGTTTTAAATCTAGATTTTCTGCATCATCTGCCAATCGAATAGCTGACGCAATTTCAACCGCCATCCTGTGACTGGCTACATCGTGCACGCGCACCACTTCCACACCCTGTCTCGCAGCGATACTGGTTACATGAGCCGAAGCTGTGTCCCGATTGCGGAAACCGACTTCCGTTTCAGGATTGACTTCAAAGCCATTTTCCTCCAGGATATTAATGACAAACCGCTTACGCGAAACTCCAAGAAAGATCGGATATCCTTGCTGGTGTAATTTATCAAGGTCCCGTAGAAGGAGTAGATTTTCCTTCTTGGTGAGACCAAAGCCAATCCCTGGATCCAGCAAAATGTTTTCTCTTGCAATTCCAGCTTCCTCCGCTCTCGCTAGAGCACGTTCAAAGAAAGCCTCCATCAAGTCTTCGATTGGCACTTTTTCAAAGTCAGCTAACTCTTCTTCTGTAAAAGCTTGCCCAAAACCAAAATGAGGAAATATGAGTGAACTAGGGTGCTGAGGTCGAGCCATAACTGGATTAAACATGATAACCACTTTTGCTCCAGCCTTAGCAACCACATCCGCCATTTTTTCATCACCCATAAGACCCGTGATGTCATTTACCAGATTGGCACCAGCAGCCAAAGCAGCCTCTGCCACCTGACTTTTCCATGTATCGATAGAAATGAGGACATCACTTTCCTCACGGATAGCTTTAATCACTGGAACAACACGCTGGATTTCCTCTTCTATCTCAACATAGCTACTGCCCGGCCGAGTCGATTCTCCACCGATATCGAGCATGCACGCTCCTTCTGCTATCAATTTACGGGCTTGCTGGAGCGCCTGCTCAAGAGCAAAAAACTGCCCACCATCCGAAAAGGAATCTGGGGTTACATTGATAATGCCGCAAATGGCTGTTTTTACGTGGTTGACTTTATTGGACATAACGGTCACTTCCTTAAGGTTCTTTACCATATTATCTCTCTATTTTACCATAAAAAGAAAAAGATGGACACGCTAGTATTCATCTTTTCCAAGTAGGTCAATGGTTTAGAATGATAGACCTAGATTTCTACTAATCAATACCAATAAGGCCAACAAACAAAATGCAATACCATTGAGAATCATATGAAGCAAAATGGACATCTCCAAGCGCTCAGTCTTATAGGCTGTCCAAGTCAAAACCGTTGACATTCCTCCATAAATAATCACAGAAGGTAAATTGGTTGGCATATGGAGTAAGGCAAAGACGATTGCACCAACAACAAAGCCAAGTTTTTCTTTTCCACGGAAGATCTTTTTTGGAATAATTCCACGACACAAAATTTCTTCACAAATCGGCGCAATCAAGACTAGTAGGAAGAAAGTTGAAATCAAGGAACTATTCTGAACCAAACCATTCAGTATTGATTGGTTATTGGTTGTTGCCTCATTTGTTAGTCGAAGCAGGAGTGAACCCAAGAGATTTGTCGCAAAAATCACCAGATAACTCAGTACCAAGCGAGCCAAGTCTTTTGCCTTAAAAAAGGATAGATTAAAAGTAGCAAGTTGTGTTTTTCGTGCACCAATAATGAATACAATCAAAACGACTATGGATAGAGCACCTACTAAGAGCCCTGACTGTAAAATCGGAAACTGTTTGTTTGCTAAAAACAAAGCAAGTCCTATGGGAAATTGAGATAGAACAAAAGCTACCAAAAGGATGATCACCCATTTCCCTCTGTTTAAAACCTCTTGCCAAATCGTCTTATCTTTCATGATGTACCTCCTTATAATTAAAAAGGGGAGACTCCCCTTTTTCTATTATATCATTTATAGCGCCATACTGATATAGTTAAGGATAAACAAGGCATCCAAAATCCAAATCATCGCGTGCACGTCCTTTGCTTGACCTTTGACAACTTTTGTTAACGTATAAGTCAAGAAACCAACTGCAATCCCTTGTGTGATAGAGTAGCTGAATCCCATGAAGATAGATGTAAAGAAGGCAGGGACAGCTTCAGCCATATCATCCCAATGGATGTTTTTCAAACTACCAAGCATCATAATCCCAACGATAATCAAAATTGGAGCCGTCGCAGCTGATGGAACAATTGCCAAAAGTGGACTAAAGAAACTTGAAATTGCAAAACAAATCGCAACCACTAAGGCAGTTAATCCAGTACGTCCACCTGCACCAATACCAGCAGCAGACTCGACATAAGTCGTTACGTTTGAAGTACCTGCGATGGCACCAATTGAAGTACCAATCAAGTCAGAGTAAAGAGCCTTATCTAACTTATCTGATTGGTGATTTTCACCATTTGTTGCTACGATACCGACTTTTTCACCTGTACCGATCAAAGTACCAATTGTGTCAAAAATATCTGTCAACGAGAAGGCCAGAATAGCCATAAGTGTTTCCGGTAGACGAGCAGTGTCTGAGATTAAAGCACCCAATCCTTGTGAGCCAAGTGCTGCACCAAAGATTGTCTTCAAATCTTCAAAGGCTGCACCTACATGGTTATTAGAAAAATCAATGCTTGATACATCAACCAAACCAACAGCGATAGCAAGAACTGTCGTTGTTAGAATAGAAAGGATGATTCCTCCCTTGATACCCTTAATAACAAAGAAAATCGTAATCGCCAAACCTGCAATAGCCACTAAAACAGCCGGATTATTAAAGCTAACCAAGCCTGGAACTGCTGAAGAATTTGCTGTAATGGCTGCTTGCGCCTTATCAGCACCTTCACCGGCAACTGTATAATTTCCTGGATCGATAGAGAATTTCAAAAGGCCAGCATTCTTAATCCCTACATAAGCAAGAAAGACACCGATACCTGCTGAAATCGCAGAACGAAGAGCGTTTGGAATTGACTCAATGATCATTTTCCGAACATTTGTTAAGGTAATGATTAGTGAAATAATCCCACAGATAAAGACCATAGCCAAGGCCTCTTGCCATGAATAACCAAGTCCAAATACGACTGTAAAGGTAAAGAAGGCATTGAGTCCCATACCTGGTGCTTGAGCGTATGGCAGGTTCGCATAGAAGGCCATCATCAAGGTACCAGCTACTGCACCAATAATCGTTGCTAGGAAGACACCTTGAGCAGGCATCCCTGTCTGCGCAAGCATTTGTGGGTTTACAAAGAGAATGTAACTCATTGCAAAGAAAGTTGTTAAACCAGCGAGAACCTCCGTACGAACGTCTGTTCCGTTCTCTTTTAGTTTAAATAGTTTGTCCATCATAAATCTCCTTTTGTTTTTTACGAACAATATGAGTATTATATCATTTATCATTCACCTTTTCAATATGTTTGTTTGAATTATTTAACAAAATGAAATTTTTATTTTTTGTTTTGAGTCTGTTTTTCTTCTTTCTTTTTGATATAATAGTAGACATCTTATCTGGAATCTACTAGGAAGGTTTATATGACAAAAAAAATTATTGCAGTCGATTTGGACGGAACCTTGCTCAATAGCGAAAGCAAGCTCTCCGATTTTACCAAAGAGACAATCAAAAAAATTTCAGAAAAAGGGCACCATGTTATCATCACGACGGGGCGTCCGTATCGCATGGCAAAAGACTTCTACCGCGAACTAGAGCTACATACTCCTATGATTAACTTTAATGGTTCCCTTACCCATCTACCAGGACAGGCTTGGGAGCACGAAAGATGCTTAACCTTGGACAAAAAATATCTCCTAGATATGGTCAAACGTAAAGAGGATATCCAGGCCGACTTTATTGCAGGAGAATACCGTAAGAAATTTTACATTACAGCTCCGAATGAAGAAATTGCGGACCCTAAACTATTTGGCGTAGAGAACTTCCAACCAGAAAATCAATTCAAACCCGAACGAGTAACCAAGAATCCTAACTGCATTCTCTTGCAAACAAGGGTTGAGGACAAATACGCTCTAGCGGACGAGATGAATCGTTTTTATCAGCACCAACTAGCTATCAACACCTGGGGTGGGCCACTCAACATCCTCGAGTGTACTCCCAAGGGTGTAAACAAAGCCTTTGCTCTAGAGTACTTGCTCAATGTTATGAATCGTGATAAAAAAGACTTAATCGCCTTTGGTGATGAACATAATGATACGGAAATGTTGGCATTTGCAGGCAAGGGATATGCTATGAAAAACGCCAATCCTTCTCTCCTTCCATATGCAGACGAACAACTTCCTCTAACCAATGAAGAAGACGGGGTAGCTCACGCTTTACAAAATTTATTCCTATAAAAAGGAAGATTCCTATCCTGCAATCTTTCCTTTTTATTTTCATTCTATTTTCATAAAGGTCACTCATTTTCAGTATTTTTATATTAAATTTTCTATTGCTATTTTCATATATTTTTTGAATTTATTTATATATTAACATTTTGTAAGCCTATTTTCATTGAAAACTTTTACAATTTTCGAAAAAGTAGTTGATTTTTATATGAAAACGATTTATACTAGGTACGTCTGAGGTTTTTTAGGAAACCTATAAGTCAAACATTTTAAAAGGAGGAATGACAATAATGAGTATCGGAATCATTATTGCGAGCCACGGCGAATTTGCTGCGGGTATTCATCAGTCAGGATCTATGATCTTTGGTGAACAAGAAAAGGTTCAAGTTGTAACCTTTATGCCAAATGAAGGTCCAGATGACCTTTACGCTAAATTCAACAATGCTGTGGCTGCATTTGACGCAGAAGATGAGGTTCTAGTATTGGCTGACCTTTGGAGTGGATCTCCATTCAACCAAGCTAGCCGCGTGATGGGAGAAAATCCTGAGCGTAAGTTTGCCATCATCACAGGGCTTAACTTGCCGATGTTGATCCAAGCCTACACTGAGCGCCTTATGGACGCTACTGCAGGTGTGGATAAAGTCGCTGCGAATATCATTAAAGAAGCCAAAGATGGCATCAAAGCTCTTCCAGAAGAGCTCAATCCAGTTGAGGAAGGGGCTAGTGCTACGGCTGCTCCAGTTGCCCAAGCTGCTATTCCAGAAGGAACTGTTATCGGAGATGGTAAATTGAAAATCAATCTTGCCCGTCTTGACACACGTCTTCTTCACGGACAAGTCGCAACTGCTTGGACACCAGATTCAAAAGCAGACCGTATCATCGTTGCTTCAGATAACGTTGCAAACGACGAATTGCGTAAAGAATTGATCAAACAAGCAGCTCCTAACGGAGTAAAAGCCAACGTCGTCCCAATCAAAAAATTGATTGAGGTTGCAAAAGATCCTCGTTTTGGTAACACACATGCTCTTATCTTGTTTGAAACACCTCAAGATGCCCTTCGTGCCATCGAAGGTGGCGTGCCAATCAAGACCCTTAACGTTGGTTCTATGGCCCACTCAACAGGTAAAACAATGATCAATAACGTCTTGTCTATGGACAAAGATGATGTTGCAACATTTGAAAAAATGCGTGACCTCGGTGTTGAATTTGATGTACGTAAAGTACCAAACGACACGAAAAAAGATTTGTTTGACTTAATTAAGAAAGCAAACGTTCAATAATTTTAATCTGTTTTATCATTTTTGAAAACAGGATTAAGTACTTTATTAAAACTAAATAGAAAAGGAATAAAACCATGTCAGATATTTCAATCATTTCTGCTATCTTGGTTGTAGTTGTTGCCTTCCTTGCAGGTCTTGAAGGTATCCTCGACCAATTCCAATTCCATCAACCAATCGTCGCATGTACCCTTATCGGACTTGTAACAGGTAACCTCGAAGCAGGTGTTATGCTTGGTGGATCTCTTCAAATGATCGCCCTTGGTTGGGCTAACATCGGAGCTGCCGTAGCTCCTGACGCTGCTCTTGCATCTGTTGCCGCAGCGATCATCTTGATCAAAGGTGGTAACTTTACTACCGAAGGTATCGCCGTCGCAACAGCCACAGCTATCCCTCTTGCCGTAGCTGGACTTTTCTTGACAATGATTGTTCGTACAATCTCAGTTGCCTTGGTTCACTCAGCTGACGCAGCTGCAAAAGAAGGAAACATTGCGGCTGTTGAACGCGCTCACTACTTTGCCCTTGTTCTTCAAGGTCTTCGTATCGCTATCCCTGCAGCCTTCCTTATCGCTATCCCTGCTTCTGCTGTTCAAGACGCTCTTGGCCTAATGCCAGAATGGTTGAATGGTGGTATGGCTGTCGGTGGTGCTATGGTCGTTGCCGTTGGTTACGCTATGGTTATCAACATGATGGCAACTCGTGAAGTATGGCCATTCTTCGCTATCGGTTTTGCTCTTGCAGCAATCTCTCAATTGACTTTGATTGCCCTTGGTGTCATCGGTGTTGCCCTTGCCTTCATCTACCTTAACCTTTCAAAACAAGGTGGTAACGGTGGCGGCGGAGCTGCGACTTCTAACGACCCAATCGGTGATATCCTAGAAGACTACTAGAAAGGGGAACAATCATGGCTGAAAAAATTCAATTATCAAAATCAGATCGTCAAAAAGTTTGGTGGCGTTCACAATTCCTTCAAGGTTCTTGGAACTACGAGCGTATGCAAAACTTGGGTTGGGCTTACTCATTGATCCCAGCTATCAAAAAATTGTACACTAAAAAAGAAGACCAAGCGGCTGCTCTTGAGCGTCACCTTGAGTTCTTCAACACTCACCCATACGTAGCTGCTCCAATCATGGGGGTTACTCTTGCACTTGAAGAAGAGCGCGCTAACGGTGTTGAGATCGATGACGCGGCTATCCAAGGGGTTAAGATCGGTATGATGGGACCTCTTGCTGGTATCGGTGACCCAGTATTCTGGTTTACAGTTCGTCCTATCCTTGGAGCCCTCGGTGCATCACTTGCTGCATCTGGTAATATTGTTGGTCCTCTTCTCTTCTTCTTTGGATGGAATGCTATCCGTATGGCCTTCCTATGGTACACACAAGAGTTCGGTTACAAAGCTGGATCTGAAATCACTAAAGACATGTCTGGTGGTATCTTGAAAGATATCACCAAAGGAGCATCTATCCTTGGTATGTTCATCCTTGCCGTTCTTGTACAACGTTGGGTATCTATCAACTTTACTGTGAACCTTCCAGGTAAACAATTGGCTGAAGGTGCCTACATCAACTTCCCAGAAGGACCTGTAACAGGTGGAGAATTGAAGGGAATTCTTGGTCAGGCTCTTAGTGGTTTGAGCTTGGATAGCGTTCAACCACAAACACTTCAAGGTCAGTTGAACTCATTGATTCCAGGATTGATGGGACTTCTCCTTACTTTCCTCTGCATGTGGTTGCTTAAGAAAAAAGTATCACCAATCGCAATCATCCTTGCTCTCTTTGCAGTAGGTATTGCAGCTCGTTTCCTCGGTATCATGTAATCCAATCCATCGAGAATATAGATAAAAAAGAATCAGGATCAAATCCTGATTCTTTTTGTGTATCAACTTTTTCTTCTAGTCAGATAATGAAGGCTCCCAATCACCACTGCTAGGATGGCTACATAGAGTACTTGAGTGGTTTCTAGAGGCACAAAAGCTCCTCGCAGGATAAAGGTATTAGCAAGCAATCCAACAAGGGCTGCAAGGCTCAAAAACGTGAGCAAGACTAGTTTGTATCGATTAAAGGGAATGCTGACCTTGGCAACTAGACACAGACCATTGATCAGGGCAAGGAGGAAGCAAATAAATTTGACCTGACCTGGGACAGTGATAAAGAAATTTATCAAGAGAACACTAGCAACCAGAACGCCTCCACCAATCGCCGCATTGGTCAGGATATCTCTCATAAAGTGCCTGCTAACCTTTTCTTTATTGGACTCAAAAGTTAGGAAGAAGGATGGAATCCCAATCGTAATGGCTGAAATAATTGTAAACTGAATGGGGATAAAGGCAAATTCCAATCCAAAAATCACACTCAAAATGGCAAACACGATGGAGAAGAAGGTCTTTGTTAGAAAGAGAGAGGCGACCTTTTGGATATTATTGATAACCCGGCGACCTTCCATCAAGATATCATAAAATACCGCAAAATCATCTGTGAGAAAAACAATATTGGAGACGCTTTTGGCTGCACTGGTAGCACCATTCATAGCGAAACTGATGTCTGCTTTTTTGAGAGCTAGAACATCATTGACTCCATCACCACTCATAGCAACTGTTTTACCAGCATTTTGTAAAACGGTTACCATCTTTTCTTTCTGCTCAGGTGTCACGCGACCAAAGATATCGTGTTCCAAGACCACTCTTTCAAAGTCCTCATCACTCACCTTGGTCATATCAATCGCACGGGCTGATTCTTTAAATCCTGCCTTACGAGCCACTCCATATACAGCCACATGATTATCCCCACTGATAATCTTTACTTCCACTCCCTGAGACTCGAAATAGTCAAAGGTTTCCTTGGTATTATCCTTGATCTCATCTGACAGAACAACGTGCCCTAGTAGTTCCATATTGGCTGGACTCATGATGTGGTCCTTACTATGGGCAAGTGTCAAGATTCGAAAACCTTGCTGTTTTAGATTTTCATAGTAGGCATCCATCGGCTGGGTAAAGCCTAAAAACTCATAAGCACCGAAAAAGTAGGTCCCACCCTCTTTTACTTGGACAAAGGAATACTTGTTTTTGCTTGAAAATGCACCGACTTCTTGAACTTCCCACTTTTTCTCATAGGTTAAGTAAGTCTTTAGAGCTCGGGAAGTTGCATTTTCATCCTCGAAATAAGCCAGATAAGAAGACAGTTTCTCTGCTACATTAGCATCCATTTCTTGGATCTTCATATTACCAGTCGTGATGGTACCTGTCTTATCAAAACAAAGAACATCTACACGCGCCAAGGTCTCTACACAGTATAGCTCCTGCACCAGAACCTTCTTTTTGGCCAGCTTCATGGCCGCTACTGCTAGGGAAACGCTAACCAGGAGAATCAATCCCTCTGGAATCATGCCGACCAAGGCGCCTGAACTTCCCAAGACAATTTCAATATAAGTTCGCCCTAGACTAAAACCTCTGACAAAGAGTAGAATGGCAACTGGCACCAGCAGGACAGAGACGATTTTTAAAATCTTATCCATATAATCGCGCAGTTTAGAAGGGTATTTTTTGAATTCCTTGCTGGATTTTGCAAGTTTGTTGATATAACTATCGGGACCCACAGCTGTAGCAAGTATCAGACAAGTACCGCTGACAACATTGCTTCCGCTCATCAGCTTGTCACCAACCGTTTTAAAGACCGAATCACTCTCACCCGTCAGCAAGGACTCATCAACTTCAATATTCCCTTCAAGCACTTCTGCATCGACAGGCACCTGATCTCCCAGATTGAGATGCAAGTACTCGCCCAGTACGATGTCCTCTGGGTCAATCTCAATCGTTTGACCATCTCGATTGACCTTGTACTTACTTTTACCAAGCAAACTTAGTTTTTCCAAAGCATTTTTTGAACGCACTTCTTGGAAAATCCCGATAGCTGTATTGATAGCAATCACACCCAAAAAGAGCATATTCTCAAATCGCAAGGTTGTGGCTACCAGAACTGCCAGAGCCAAGTTCATAGCATTAAAGAAGGTAAAGATATTTGAAATGATGATTTCCTTGGTTGTTTTATAAGGTTTAATGTCACTGATGTTTCGTTGACGATCCTTGATGTCTTGGCTGCTTAAATACTTCATTTCTACTCCGATATCCTTTTGTACTACTATAATAACACATATCTTTTTCTCTGTCACTTAAAGACTCAAAATAAGAAGAACTCCCTTGGCAAACATCATCTATTACTACTTTAAGAAATTACTTTAAAAAAAGAAGCTAGGATTCCCCTAACCTCTTTTCTCTATGCTTTATTCTGCCAAGGCTCCCATTGGATCCCATGGTGCTAACACGATTGGTTCTGCTTCATAAGCAGCTTGTTCTTCTGCTGTCAGCAATTCCTTACGGACAACGATTTGGTAGGTGTATTCATCCATCCAAGCGTCTGAGGCGACGAAGTAACCATCTGTACCGACCTTGTCTCCCCATGAGTTTTCAACCTTCCACTTGATTGATTCACCATTTTCGTCCAAGTCCACACCCGTCAAGACCATGGCGTGGGTCATCAAGCTTTCGCTATAATCCAAACGTCCAGCTTTGTCTTGAGTGAGTTGAATATCCATGCTTGATTCAAAGTCATAAACATCAGTCGCAAGGATTCCAGCTTTGCGGTTGCTGAGTTGGCCGACATCTGAACCAAACCAAACAGTTTCTCCTGTTTGCATTTGGGCAATCGCCAATTCTTTCAAGCGCTCCATTGGAACGTTGATATAGCGAACCGCACGGCTACCGACGACATTTCCCAACATCTCAACTGTATATGATTTACCGTATGGCTTGTCAGCGGTTGGAGCGTTGATAACAGAAACATAATCTTCTAGAGGAAGGTCAACATATTTCTTGTAAAATTCTTGTGGCGTAATGCCCTTTTCACTTTGGTAATTGTCATCCTTATCACGATAAGCAAAGTCAAATTTACGCGGTGGAAGTCCTAGTGACATAGCAAGGAAGTTAAAGATCTCTTGCAAGAGGTCTTCTTTCTTAGCTTGAACAGTCACTTGGTCCGCACCAGAAGCGAGCAAGTCACGCAAGATTTGAGCATCTTGGCGAAGCAATTTGTTAAGAATTGCATTGAGCTCACGGCTGCTGCTAGATGAAACAGACTCAGGATAAACAGACTTAGGAACGACACCGTATTTCTCAAAGAGGGCCACGACCATATCCCACTGTCCACCGTCTTGTTGTGGTGTTTGGAGTAGGAAGCTAACCTTGCGGCTAGTTAAGTCTTGGTCTGCAGTCGCAATCACTTGCTCCAAGAACCAGTTGGATTTCTCGTACTTGTCCCAGAAGAATGTGTGAGCTTGTGACAATTCAAAGTTCTCCAGTTTGTATTGAGAGATGAGTTTGTGGCGGAAGGTGTTGAGAGCTGCAAACATCCAGCAACGACCAGACGCTTTCTGGTTAGTAACCTTGTCCTTGGTCAAATCCAATGAGAAAACAGGTGTGTTGTCTACATGGCTTTGACGACGTTCTAGAGCTGCAAAAATTCCATTGTGGCTGGCAGCATTTTCAATCGCTTGGTATTTGACATTTGCTTCATAGTTAGCAAATAGTTTATCAGTAAATGATTCTTGAATCGCGTTCATAGATTCCTCCTTTTATTCTACAGTCTATTATAACTCTTTTCACAAAGGAAGCAACTGAAAACATAAAAAGGCAAGGACATTCTCCTCACCTTTTCTAGCATAATCCAAACTAAGCAATACTAGCAAGGACATTCTCTAACTCCTCCTTGGTCAGGCGACGCCATTCTCCTCGTTCTAAGTTCTCGTCCAAGGCTAAAGTTCCCATCGTCAAACGTTGTAGGTCCACCACTTCCTTGCCACAGTAGGCCACCATGCGTTTGACCTGATGGAACTTCCCTTCAGCAATGGTCACGCGAACTAGACTTTGATTCTTTACTGGATTTACCGACACAATCTCCAGCTTAGCTGGCTGGCAGGTAAAGTCCTTGAGCGGGATGCCCTTGGCAAATCTCTCCACATCTTCTTGGGTCATAATTCCCTTGACTTGCGCCAGATAGGTCTTATCCACATGGCGTTTGGGTGAAAGAAGAGCGTGAGCTAGTTTGCCG
This sequence comes from Streptococcus oralis, assembly GCF_026782345.1. Lineage (GTDB taxonomy): Bacteria > Bacillota > Bacilli > Lactobacillales > Streptococcaceae > Streptococcus > Streptococcus oralis_CK. The sequence goes on from NZ_JAKUWI010000003.1 coordinate 176,124, forward strand.
TCATTGGTCAAGAGCAGAAGACCATGCGTATCGATATCCAAGCGCCCTATTGGAAAAACTTCCTTGGTCCGCGCCAAGTCATCCAGCAAGTCTAGAACCGTTCTGTGCTTGGGATCCTCAGTCGCTGAAATAACTCCTTGGGGCTTGTTCATCATATAATAGACAAACTCTTCATACTCTAGCACTTGACCATCAAAGCAAATCTCGTCTCTTTCTTCATTGATCTGCAGTTTAGCTGATTTTTCTTTTTTACCATTTACTGTCACGCGCCCAGCTTTAAGCAAGTTTTTAACCTCAGTCCGACTCCCCACAGCGCAGACAACTAAAAATTTATCTAATCTCATAGAACTATTATATCATACTCAAAAGGAGGCTGGCTCAATGACCAACCTCCTTTCCTTTTCAGAACCGGGAAGCTAACTTCCTCTTTCCCAGAAGATAGCTAACACAATCATAGCACCGAGAACTGCTGGAATAATGGCTGTACCGTTTAAGCTTGGCCCCCAAGAACCAAAGAGTAATTGTCCTAAAAAGGCACCAATCCAACCGAGGAACATCTTCCCAAAGCATCCCATACGTTCTCCACGATTGGTGATAGCTCCAGCTAATAGTCCGATTAAAAGGCCGACAAACATGCTTCCAATCATAGCTTCTCCTTAATTTGCCCAGTCTCCATTACGGAAGAGTGGTACGCGTGTTCCATCCTCACGGATACCATCGATATCCATTTGATTCGAACCAATCATAAAGTCCACGTGAACATCTGAACGGTTCAGTCCTGCAGCTTCAAGTTCTTCTTCGCTCATCTCTGCTCCACCAACAACGCTGGTCGCATAGGCTGCTCCAATAGCCAAGTGGTTTGAAGCATTTTCATCGAAAAGAGTGTTAAAGAAGGTAATGCCTGACTGAGAAATTGGACTTGGATCTGGTACCAAGGCACATTCACCCAAGGCACGCGCGCCCGCATTTTCAAAGACAAGGTCTTTCATGACCTGATCCCCCTTCTCAGCAGTGATATCTACGATTTGTCCATCCTTGAAGGTTACTTTAATTCCCTCAATGATATTTCCGTTGTAGCTAAGTGGTTTTGTAGAAGTAACATAGCCATCTGCGAGACGAAAATCAGGCGCTGTGAAGACTTCCTCTGTTGGCATATTTGGCAAGAATTCTTCGCCCTGTGCATTGATAGCACCAGCTGATTCCCAAACGTGGTTCTTAGGTAAGCCAAGTGTCAAATCAGTTCCTGGCGCTGTATAATGAAGGGCTGAAAATTGCTCCTTATTAAGCATATCTGCCTTGCTCTTAAGAATGGCTGCATGTTCTTCCCAGGCCTTAACAGGATCTTCTTCGTAGACACGGCAGGTTTTGAAGATTTGGTCCCAAAGGAGATCGACTGCTTCTTCATCGCTCGCAGCATTTGGGAAGACCTTCTTAGCCCACTCAAGTCCAGCAGCGGCTGCTACAGTCCAGCTAACCTTGTTGGATTGCGTTGCGATACGCATTGGCTTCATGGCAAGTCCCATAGCTTTAGCAGAAGCTGAAAGCTTATCCGCATCCACACCGTTCAAGGCACCTGGATCAGAAGAACGAACCCCAAGACGGCTAGCCTTGTTCTCCAAGAGATAGTTCATCTCAGCAATCTTGTATTCTGGCACATTGTCCAGGCGCTCTATCGGAGCGTGGAGGAATTTCTCACGGTTGATGACATCATCTGTCCACTGAACGATGACCTCATGCGCACCCAAGGCATAGGCTTCTTTAACGATCAAATGCGCCAATTCACGTTGCTCCACATCGATAGAGAGAGCCAAGGTGTGACCAGGTTGCACGTTGATTCCATTCGCAACCAACAATTTCGCATATTTTTCTAGATTTTCTTTAAAATTTGGTAAAACCATTTTGTTTTTCCTTTTCTATTTTTCTTTTAAAGCAGAAAACAATCCTGCTAAAGCAATGGCACCCGACAGAAGCACTGTCGATAGGATAATTGTTTCATCTGCCAGCTCTAGCTGATAGTCAAAAACCTTTTGCGCTGGTTTGTCTTCCGCAAAGATTCTAAGTTTCATAAAGATGTTCTCCGTTCTAATCCTTAAAACAAATCATCAAACAAACTCAACTGGTTATCCTCTGGCATATTGCCAAGAATCCCCATTTCATCCATCTTTTCAACCAAGGTCGATGACAGTCCGCCACGCTTGCGCAGTTCTGTCTTAGAGAGGAACTCACCCTCTTCACGCGCACGCACCAACTGCTTAGCAACGTTCTCTCCCAGACCATCCATTGCTACAAATGGCGGAATGAGGGTATCCCCATCGATGAGGAACTCTGTTGCCTGACTACGGTAGAGATCGAGTTTTCCAAACTTGAAACCACGTTCCCACATTTCATTGACAATCTCAAGAGTTGTATAGAGGTCAATTTCCACATTAGAAGCTTCATTGTTCTTCCGTTTTTCAGCAATTTCTTGCATCTTGCGCTTGATGGTATCCAATCCCGCACCCATGGTCTTGATATCAAAAGCCTTGGCTCGGATGGAGAAGTAAGCACAGTAATAATAAATCGGATGGTGAACCTTGAAGTAGGCCACACGCAAGGCCATCATAACGTAGGCGGCCGCATGGGCTTTGGGGAACATATACTTGATTTTCCCACAGGACTCGATATACCACTCTGGCACCTTATTGGCCTTCATAGCCTCGATGTAGCCATTTCGCTCCTCTTCGGAAATCTTTAGCCACATGCCCTTACGTACCCGTTCCATGATAGTAAAAGCCATCTTAGGTTCAAGACCCGCATGCATGAGATAAACCATGATATCGTCCCGACAACCGATAACAGTCGATAGGTCCGCAATCCCTTGCTTGATCAGATCCTGGGCGTTCCCCAGCCACACATCGGTACCGTGGGATAGACCAGACAGCTGAAGCAACTCCGCAAAAGTTGTCGGATGTGTCTCATCTACCATTCCACGTACAAAGTTGGTTCCAAACTCTGGAATTCCCAGCATCCCTGTTGGAGTTCCAATTTGCTCAGGCGTCACCCCCAAAACTTCCGTTCCAGAAAAGAGAGCCATGACGCTTTCATCATCCATGGGAATTTCATTAGGGTCAATACCAGACAAGTCCTGCAATTTCCGAATCATAGTCGGATCATCATGCCCCAGTACATCAAGTTTGAGAACATTCTCGTCGATATCGTGGAAGTTAAAGTGAGTCGTCTGCCATTCAGCCGTCACGTCATCTGCTGGATACTGAACAGGCGTAAAATCGTAGACATCCATGTAGTTCGGAATAACAACGATTCCCCCCGGGTGTTGTCCTGTAGTCCGCTTGACACCAGCAGCACCTTGGGCGAGGCGTTCGACCTCAGCATCACGATAAAACTTGCCATAGTCTCTCTCGTAGCCCTTTACAAATCCATAGGCAGTCTTGGCAGCCACCGTACCAACCGTTCCTGCACGGAAGGCATATTCTTCACCAAAGATATCACGCACATCCAAGTGAGCGCTAGGCTGGTCTTCTCCCGAAAAGTTCAAGTCAATATCGGGAACCTTGTCCCCATCAAAACCAAGGAAGGTCTCGAACGGAATATCCTGCCCATTTTTGCTGAGTTTGTGACCACACTTTGGACAATCCTTATTGGGCATATCAAAACCTGAACCGTAAGAACCATCGGTGATAAATTCACTGTACTGACACTGACCACAGACATAGTGAGGGGAGAGAGGATTGACCTCCGTAATCCCGATCATGGTCGCAACGAAACTGGAACCGACAGATCCACGAGAACCCACCAAGTAGCCCCGTTCATTGGAACGTTGTACCAGCATCTGGGAAGCCAGGTAAATCACAGCAAATCCATTCCCCAGTATGGATGTTAATTCTTTTTCAATCCGCAAATCAACAATATCTGGCAGCGGATTTCCATAAATCTCAAAAGCTTTCTTATAGGTCAGCTCAGCAACCGTTTCTTCAGCCTTATCGATGAAAGGAGTGTACAAGTCACCCTTAACAACCTCAACAGGTTCAAAGATATCTGCCAAGGCATTAGTGTTTTCAATGACTAATTTGCGTGCTAAATCTTCTCCCAAGAAAGCAAATTCATCCAACATTTCATTGGTCGTTCTAAAATGAGCCTTCGGTAGCGGTGCTGGTTGGGCATGTTCGCCGTGACCGATGGTTCGGTTAATCATAGCCCCCTGTCCCAAACTACGGACGATAATTTCACGGTAAATCTCTTCTTCCGGTTCGATATAATGAACATTTCCCGTAGCCAAAACGAGCTTGCCAAGACGGTCTCCCACCTCTATCAAACTCTTGATAATAGTCTGGAGCTCCTCCATATCCTTAACCTGCTCTTTAGCAATCAATGGTGCATAGATAGCTGGTGGCATGACCTCGATAAAGTCATAATACTTGGCCACCTCGACTGCCGCATCCACACCTTGGGAAACGACCGCATCGAAAACTTCACCTTCTGAACAGGCTGAGCCCAAAATCAAACCTTCCCGATGAGCATCTAGAACCGTTCTCGGAATCCGTGGTACCCCTTCAAAGTACTTGGTATTGGACAAAGAAACCAGCTTAAAGATGTTTTTTAGACCTACTTGATTCTTGACATAGATGGTCGCATGCTTGATCCGAGCTTTTTTATAAGAGTCTGGACTAATCAAATCAATATTCAGTCTAGCTAGATCAGTCACACCATGTTTTTCCGCTACATCCTTGATAAAGATAAAGAGCAAACGACCAGTAGCTTCCGCATCGTAGTTGGCCATGTGGTGGTGGTCCAGTGCCACACCAAAACGCTTGGTCAAAGGTCCCAAACCATGACGTTTATACTCAGGATAGAGGTTTCTAGCAAACTCCAGCGTATCAATAACTGGCTGGCTAATCTTAGGCAGACCATGACGCTCATAGTTAGCATTCATAAAGCCAACGTCAAAGGTAGCATTGTGGGCGACTAAGACTGTATCCTTGCAAAATTCTTGGAATTCTTGTAAAACTTGTTCCAGTGGTTTGGCATTTTTGACATGGTCATCTGTAATTCCAGTCAACTCGGTAGTAAAGGCTGACAAGGGATATCCAGGATTGATAAATTCATCAAATTCGGCAATAACATTTCCCTTGTACATCTTAGAAGCCGCAACTTGAATCAAGTCATTATAGATAGCTGAAAGTCCCGTCGTTTCCACGTCAAAAACCACGTAGGTCGCTTCTGACAAGTCCATCTCTACTTCGTTGTAAACGATAGGAACACGGTCTTCAACGATATTGGCTTCCATTCCATAGATCAGCTGAATTCCAGCTTTCTTAGCTGCCTTGTAGCCATGTGGAAAGGACTGAACGTTTCCATGGTCCGTGATGGCAACCGCCTTGTGTCCCCACTTTGCAGCTGTCGCAATGATTTCCTCTACTTCTGGCAGAGCATCCATGGTCGACATATTAGTATGAGCATGAAACTCAACCCGACGCTCACCTTCTGGCATTAAATCCTTCCGCTCATAGTGCACAACTTCCTGCACATCCTGTACGTTCATTGTCAAATCTCGTGTGAAGTTATTCATCTCCACATTTCCACGAACACGAAGCCAGGAATTTTTCTTAATGATGTCAAACTTCTGAGCCTCTTCTTCATTCTTAACCCATTTTTGCATTGAAAAACTTGAAGTATAGTCCGTCATTTTAAAGTTGATCAAAACGCGACCAGTTCTGGTCACCTTATGCTCCACATCAAAAACGACCCCTTCAAAAACCAAACGATTTTCCTCAGTCGTCACATCAATCATCTGGGTAACTTCAGCCTTATCCAATTTTGGTTTTGCCGCAACCTTTTTAGCCTGAAAATCAAAGGCCGGTTTCTCTTCTACTGGAGGAGGAGCCATCTGTTCCAGTTGTTCCATAGCACGCAAAGCCTCTTCATTAGCAGCCTGAACGATTTGTTCATTCTCCGTATAGAAGGCTGCTTCCTGCTCCTGTGTAAGAGCATCATTCTTTTCGATTTGGCAGACAAAAGCTGGAAAACCAAACTTTTCAAGTTGCTTTGTTAAATTAGGAAGATGATTTTTCTTAAAGTGTTCCTTATCAATCATCTCTGAACCTTCAATAAATAGCTGATTTCCCTCTGCAAGAACTTGCAAATTCTGATAAAGAGACTTAAACCCTTGACTAGCACATGGACCTTCAGAAAAAGCCTCCTTATAGTAGGCCTGCAAGAGTTCATTTGAAAATTCTTGAGAGAGAGCCTTGATTTCGAAAACAGCTTGATTCCCTGTTTTAGAAAATTCTTCACTCAACCCTTTCTTTAACTCTAAAAAGATTTCAATCGGTAAAATATTAGAAAATACAAAATGAAATTCCCAAATCTTACTAATTTTATGAACCACAACACGCTCAATACTTGCATTAACAAGAGCAGGATCCTGTCTCAATTGATCAGAGACTCCTATTTGATTCATTAAAATTTCAAACTTACTTGACATTCAATTTCCTCACATTATTCTCTTACTATTTTACCATAATTAAAGAAAATATATAGCCACTACCATTCCTTAAGCACTGCTAGTTTTCCTAAATTCATTCCTTAAAAACAAAAAAGAAGATTCTCAGAATCTCCTTAACACATATAAAAAAGATACCCTTAAGTATCCCCATACTCAATCGGGAAGACAGGATTCGAACCTGCGACACCTTGGTCCCAAACCAAGTACTCTACCAAGCTGAGCTACTTCCCGCGTTAACTAAAAAAATGCACCCTAGAGGAGTCGAACCTCTAACCGCCTGATTCGTAGTCAGGTACTCTATCCAGTTGAGCTAAGGGTGCTCATCATTATATGCCGAGGACCGGAATCGAACCGGTACGATCGTTACCAATCGCAGGATTTTAAGTCCTGTGCGTCTGCCAGTTCCGCCACCCCGGCCTCTCTAAGCGAACGACGGGATTCGAACCCGCGACCCCCACCTTGGCAAGGTGGTGTTCTACCACTGAACTACGTTCGCATCGACCTCTTATTCTATATAAAAAAATGCCGGCTACATGACTTGAACACGCGACCCTCTGATTACAAATCAGATGCTCTACCAACTGAGCTAAGCCGGCTACTTTCTATTATGCGGGTTAAGGGACTTGAACCCCCACGCCGTTAAGCGCCAGATCCTAAATCTGGTGCGTCTGCCAATTCCGCCAAACCCGCAAATATGACCCGTACTGGGCTCGAACCAGTGACCCATTGATTAAAAGTCAATTGCTCTACCAACTGAGCTAACGAGTCTAAAATAACTTCCGTTATCTTAAACGGTCCCGACGGGAATCGAACCCGCGATCTTCGCCGTGACAGGGCGACGTGATAACCGCTACACTACGGGACCTATATGGGAGTTAACGGGATCGAACCGCTGAC